>RFQD01000033.1 GCA_009925875.1 Microbacteriaceae bacterium
GAGGCACTCGCTCATCCGACGTGGGACATGGGCCTTGTCGTGACGACGAACTCGTCCACATTGGTCAACAAGGGACTCGAGGTTATCGAGGCCCACCTCCTCTTCGATATCCCGTTTGATCGCATCGATGTGACCGTGCATCCGCAATCCATCATTCACTCCATGGTGGAATTCGTCGACGGTTCCACCATCGCCCAGGCGTCCCCTCCCGACATGCGACTGCCGATATCACTCGGCTTGGACTGGCCGAACCGGGTGGCTCATGTTGGGGTTCCACTCGACTGGACAACGTCCCACACGTGGACATTCGAGCCGCTCGACGACGATGCGTTCCCGGCGGTGCGACTCGCCAAACAGGTTGGCACCGCGGGGGTGACCTATCCGGCTGTTTTCAACGCGGCAAACGAGGAGGCCGTGACGGCATTTCACGCGGGTGTCATTGGGTATCTCGAGATTTTGGAAACCGTATCTGCCGTGGTCGAAACTCACGTGCCGTCATCTGGGGAAATGTCTCGCGAATCCGTCTTCGAAGCGGAAGAATGGGCACGAACGGCAGCTCGAAGAAGAATGGGGGATTCGCGGGGATGACGACGAATAAGAACGTCTTTCGCATTGCCACCTTCGGTATGGCACTTGTGCTTGCGTGCTCACTGACCGCCTGTGCGTCTCCCGAAGGCCCGGTCTCGTCGCCGACCATGAAGCCCGGCAGCGCGAGCGCGTCACAAACCTCGACCCCGACACCCACCCCGACGCGCCTCGCATCCGCCATCGTCGTTGGCATGACGAGCATGACCGTGCTGGATGCCGGTGGTGCGGTGCTTCAAGAGTTCAGTTTCGGCACATCGGGAGCGGATGTCGCGTACAAGCTCGACCGAATCTTTGCGATGACACCCACGGAGAGCGATTCACCTGGTGGATTGGAAGCGTGGCCGAGTCACAATTACAACTGGAATGGGTTTGAACTTCGGGACGAACAGCGTGACGAGACGAAGCAGCATCCCTATTGGGACTACGTGCTTTCGATTTCCACCGCGTCGGTGAATGGCGTGGAAATTCGCACGGCAGCGGGCACCCGCGTTGGCGACCCTGCCGCCAACGTGGTTTTTGATCCCACGAGTCCGTGGCCGCCCTACACGGCCGACGGACTCACGTGTGGTGTGGAGGCCCTGCATTCCGAGGACGGCAATGTGAGCAATGCCGTCACGCTCTATTTGTGCATCGACGACGCGACGGCGACGGTGTCGAAATTTACGGTCCCCATCTACCTTCAGCTCTAGCGGGAACCTTTCCCGGCGTGTGGCGCAAATTGTCAGAAATCCCCCCTAGCGTGGTCGCGTGACAACTTTCTGGCTCTACGCGCTCGGCGTCGTTGCGTTTCTCATCGGCTTGGCTGTCTCGGTTGGCTTGCACGAATTCGGGCACCTGATTCCGGCCAAGCTCTTCGGCGTACGCGTGCGGCAGTACATGATTGGCTTCGGCCCGACAATTTTTTCGCGCAAAATCGGTGGCACCGAGTACGGACTGAAAGCGGTTCCGCTCGGGGGCTTCGTTTCGATGTCGGGCATGTTCCCGCCGGGCAAAACACTGCGCACCCCACGTACGTCGGTGGGCCGTTTTTTTCAGAAGTTGATCACCGACGCGCGTGAGGCCAGCGACGAAAGCATGCGCGGCACGGGCGCGTCGCATGCGTTCTACCACCTGCCCGTGTACAAACGCATCATCATCATGGTCGGTGGGCCGGTCATGAACCTGGTGCTCGCATTCATTCTGCTCTCCATCGTCGTGAGCGGATTCGGCGTGGCCGGGGCAACGACAACCGTGGCGAGCGTCGCGCAGTGCATCCTGCCCGCAACGTCGACGGAATCGGAATGTCCGGCGGATGCTCCGCTCTCGCCGGCCGCGCAAGCCGGCCTTCGCCCGGGCGACATCGTCGTCTCCATCAACGGAACGAAAATTGACTCGTGGTCGCAGGCGACTTCCATCACACGAGCTTCCGCTGGCATCCCCCTCGACTACGTGGTGCTCCGGGACGGGGCCGAGAAAGTCGTGCGTATTACTCCGGTGGTCACAACGCGCTTCGATGTCAACCCCGATGGCGCGCCCGTGCTCGAAGCCGATGGATCCCAGAAAATCGTGGACGTGGGGATTGCCGGAATCTCACCCGCAACGGGCCTGGTTCGCGAACCCATCACTGCGGTGTTTCCGATGATGGGGACGGCAATCGTTCAGACGGGGCAACTCATCGTGAATCTGCCGCAGAAACTTGTCGGTGTGAGCGAGGCAGCCTTTGGCACGGCGCCGCGCGACATCAACGGACCCTTGAGCGTGGTGGGTGTGGGACGTGTCGCGGGCGAGATTGCAGCCACGGACGTGGCGGGTCCGCAGGAGAAGTTTGTCGCTTTGCTCAGCGTTCTTGCGTCGCTGAACATCGCGCTGTTTGCCTTCAATCTCATTCCACTTTTACCGCTGGATGGCGGTCACATCGCCGGTGCGGTATGGGAGTCACTCCGGCGCATGTGGGCGAAAATGACGCATCGCGCTGATCCCGGACCGGTCGACGTATCCCGGCTCATGCCCCTGACGTTCATTGTGGTCGTGATGATGCTCGCCATGAGCGCACTCTTGATCTACGCCGACCTGGTCAAACCGATCACGCTCCTCGGCTGAGCGGATTAGGCTGGCGTACGTGCCCGCAGTGAATATCGGAATGCCCAAAGTCCCCGAAGTCCTTGCCCCGCGTCGTAAAACACGACAGATCAAGGTCGGAAAAGTTGGCGTCGGGAGTGATTTTCCGGTCAGCGTTCAATCGATGACCACAACACCGACCACGGACATTAACGCGACACTGCAACAAATTGCGGAATTGACGGCAAGCGGGTGTGACATCGTCCGGGTCGCAGTTCCGAGCCGCGATGACGCCGAGGTTTTGCACATCATCGCAAAGAAGAGCCAGATTCCGGTGATCGCGGACATTCACTTTCAACCCAATTATGTGTTTGCCGCCATCGATGCTGGTTGCGCTGCGGTTCGCGTAAACCCCGGCAACATTCGAAAGTTTGACGATCAGGTCGCCGAAATTGCACGACGTGCCAAAGAGGCCGGAGTGAGTATTCGAATTGGTGTGAATGCCGGATCGCTCGATCCTCGACTCCTCGAGAAATATGGCAAGGCAACACCGGAGGCACTCGTCGAAAGTGCCGTCTGGGAGGCCAGCCTCTTCGAAGAACACGATTTTCATGACTTCAAAATTTCGGTGAAACACAACGACCCGGTCGTCATGGTGAAGGCGTACCGCCTGTTGGCCGAACGAGGCGACTGGCCCTTGCATCTGGGTGTCACCGAGGCCGGACCGGCATTTCAAGGCACCATCAAGTCGGCTACGGCGTTCGGTGTGCTTCTCTCGGAAGGTATTGGCGACACGATTCGGGTCTCACTGTCGGCGCCGCCCGCCGAGGAGGTCAAGGTGGGATTGCAAATCTTGCAGTCGCTCAATCTGCGCGAGCGCAAACTCGAAATTGTTTCGTGCCCGAGTTGTGGTCGAGCCCAAGTCGACGTGTACACGCTTGCGGAGCAGGTGACGAAGGGGCTCGAAGGGATGAGCGTGCCGTTGCGCGTCGCCGTCATGGGGTGCGTTGTCAACGGTCCCGGTGAGGCCCGCGAGGCCGACCTCGGTGTGGCTTCCGGAAACGGTAAGGGTCAAATCTTTGTCAAGGGCGAGGTGATCAAAACGGTGCCCGAAAGCGACATTGTTGCCACGCTCATTGAGGAAGCCAATCGTCTTGCGGCGAGCATGCCCGCCGGAGAATCCGGCACCGTTGAAGTCATCACTTCGTGACACGTTCTCGCCCGAAATCCTCGGGGCCCGAAGAGTACGATTCGGCCATCCAACGACGAGTCCTCTGGGTCCTGGGGTCTGGCCAAGTGCTCGGTGGTTTGGGCATGGGTGCGGCCATCGCACTCGGCTCGCTCCTTGTGGTTGACGTTGCGAAATCCACCGCATTCGCCGGATTTTCATCCTCGATGTTCACCTTGGGCACCGCATTGGCTGCCATACCGCTTGCGCGGTTGGCGATGCGGTTTGGTCGACGCATCGCACTCACGACCGGAACAACCATCGCCGCGGCGGGTGCCGTCGGTGTCATTGTGTCGGCGGGGGCGCAAAGCCTCGTGGCACTCATTGTCTCCCTCCTACTCGTCGGTACCGGTTCGGCGGCTGGGTTGCAATCTCGATTCGCGGCAACCGATTTGGCGAATCCGGCTCGTCGCGCACGAGACTTGTCTCTCGTGGTGTGGGCGACCGCGATCGGCGTGGTCGTGGGACCCAACCTTGCCGGCCCCGGCGACCTCCTCGGATCGACCATCGGGCTGCCCAACCTGACGGGGGCTTTCGCAATTACGGCCCTCGCGCAACTGGCGTCAGGAATCATCTTCATGATTTTTCTTCGCCCCGATCCGCTCGTTCTGTCTGGGGGAATCGGAACTGCGGCATCCTCGGAACGTCGACGCTTCGGCTACGCATTCCGGGTACTCTCGCGAAACGTTCCGGCGGCGGCCGGCGTGTTCGTCCTGGCGATGTCCCACGCCGTGATGGTCAGCGTCATGGCCATGACCCCCGTGCACCTTGCTCATCTCGGCGTGGAAGTGATCGTGATTGGGTTCACCATCAGTCTGCATACCGCCGGCATGTATCTTTTTTCCCCCGTCTTCGGGTGGCTTGCCGATCGCATTGGTCGGCGCTGGGTCATCCTGATTGGTCAAACGATGTTGCTGGCCAGTCTCATCATTAACGGGATTTCACCCGACTCAGTTCCCGCCTTGACCGTGTCCATGATTTTGCTGGGTCTCGGGTGGTCGGCGAGCACGGTGGCGGCCTCGACGGTCGTTTCAGAGTCGGTCGCGGTTCCCGACCGCACCCCCGTGCAGGGTCTCTCCGACTCCCTGATGAGCTTCGCCGGAGCGGGTGGCGGGTTGGCGGCGGGCGTTGTTCTGGCGCTTGTCGGGTACGGGATGTTGAGCATCCTTGTCATCTTGTTGGTTGTTGCTGCGAGTGCCGCAGCCATGCTGACCGCGCGACGTTCCGTCACCGCCTAAAATCAAGGTCGTGCCCACTCGACTTTCACACCTTTTTCTTCGCACGTTGCGTGATGATCCTGCCGACGCGGAAATTGCTAGCCACAAGCTACTTGTGCGCGCCGGTTACATTCGGCGTCAGGGACCGGGGCTCTTTGCGTGGTTGCCACTGGGGTTACGCGTCAAAGCCAACGTCGAGCGGGTGGTGCGTGAAGAGATGGCGGCGGCCGGTGCGCAGGAGGTGCACTTTCCTGCGCTCCTTCCTAAGGAGCCCTATGAGGTAACGGGTCGCTGGGAAGAGTACGGCGACGGAATCTTCCGGCTACAAGATCGCAAAGATGCCGACTACCTTCTTGCCCCCACGCATGAAGAGGTATTCACGCTCATGGTGAAGGACCTCTACTCGTCGTACAAAGACTTGCCACTCACGATTTACCAGATTCAAGACAAGTACCGAGACGAAGCGCGTCCTCGCGCCGGACTGCTTCGCGGTCGCGAATTCACCATGAAAGATGCGTACTCATTTGACGCAACGGATGAGGGCCTCATCGCGAGCTATCAGGCTCAGCGTGACGCGTATGAGCGCATCTTCGCGCGACTCGGGCTTGACTATGTCATTGTCCAGGCCGATGCGGGCGCCATGGGAGGGTCCCGGTCCGAAGAATTCCTTCACCCCAGCCCCGTGGGAGAAGACAGTTTCGTTCGATCAGCGGGTGGATACGCGGCCAACATCGAGGCGTTCACGACCATCGCTCCGCCGGCGATTCCGCTCGAGGGTTTGCCCAGCGCCGAGGTATTCGACTCGCCCAACACACCCACCATCGAGTCACTCGTGGCATTCGTCAATGCCGAGCACCCGCGCGCAGATGGGCGCGCGTGGACGGCGGCTGACACGTTGAAGAACGTTGTTCTTGCGCTCACGCATCTCGACGGTTCGCGTGAACTCATCGCCGTGGGTTTGCCGGGAGATCGCGAAGTAGATCTCGCTCGTATTGAGGTCGCGTTTGCTCCGGCCGGTGTTGAGGCAGCGACCGAGGCGGACTTTGCCAAGAATAAGGCACTCGTCAAGGGATACATCGGACCCTGGGCTACCACGGGTCCGGTCCTCGGTGAGACGGGTGCCGCGCGCATCCGCTACTTTGTCGACCCGCGGGTTGTCGAGGGTTCGGCCTGGATTACCGGCGCAAACGTGCACGAGAAACATGCGTTGTTCGTGACCGCCGGGCGTGATTTTGTTGCAGAAGGAACCATCGAGTGTGCCGAGGTCAGGGCTGGCGACCCGGCGCCGGACGGATCGGGTCCGGTCGACATTGCGCGAGGGATTGAAATTGGCCACGTGTTCCAACTTGGTCGTAAGTATGCCGAGGCTCTCGGACTCAAGGTGCTCGACGAGAACGGAAAACTCGTCACCGTCACCATGGGCTCGTACGGAATCGGGGTCACGCGCATTGTTGCGGTAATCGCCGAGGCAAATCACGACGACAAGGGCCTCATCTGGCCGAGCGAAGTGGCACCGTTTGACGTGCACGTCGTTGCCACGGGCAAGGATGATGTGGTTTTCGACATTGCCGAACAGCTCGTTGACGGTCTGGAAGCTGCCGGTGCGGACGTGCTGTATGACGACCGACCTAAAGTTTCGCCGGGAGTCAAATTTGGCGATGCAGAGATCATCGGCGTCCCGGTCATTTTGATTGTAGGCAAGGGCGCGGCACACGGCCTTGTCGAGCTGTGGGATCGTCGCACGGGGGAGCGAACCGAGGTTGCCATTTCTGACGCGGTCGACCGGATAACAATGAAGGCGTAGGCTGATTCTCTGCGTCTGGCCGATAACGCGGACGCGATTCATATGTGAATAGGGAGGCAATCGTGGACATCAATCTTCGTGATCTCAAGCTCATGGAGTCGGAAAAGGGAATTCCTTTTGACGAACTCGTGTCCATGATTGAACAGGCCATTCTGGCCGCCTATCAAAAACACATTGCGCAAATGTCGGATGGTCCCGCCGTTCCCGTTGCCGGTGCTCGGGTGGAGCTCGATCGCCGAACCGGAATCATCACCATATTTGCAGCCGAGGTCGATGATGAGGGCGCCATTGTCGGTGAATCGATTGTCGACGCGGAGGACTTTGGACGCATCGCCGCGTTCGC
This sequence comes from Microbacteriaceae bacterium, assembly GCA_009925875.1. GTDB lineage: Bacteria > Actinomycetota > Actinomycetes > Actinomycetales > Microbacteriaceae > RFQD01. The sequence continues at coordinate 7,218 of RFQD01000033.1, forward strand.
CGCAAAGCAGGCGATGACCCAGCGCATGCGCGAAATCGCGGACGAGAAAATCCTCGGCGATTTCAAGGGACGCGAGGGGGACATCCTGGCCGGTGTGGTTCAGCAGGGTTCCAACCCGAACTTCGTCTCGGTGGATCTGGGCACCGTGGAGGCGCAAATGCCCAAAGAGGAATGGGTGGCCGGTGAGGAGTATGCGCACGGTCGTCGCATGCGCGTGTTTGTGACAAAGGTTGAACGGGGTACCCGCGGGCCGCAGGTCACCGTGTCGCGCTCTCATCCCCAACTCGTCCGCCGATTGTTCGCGTTAGAGGTACCGGAGATTTCCGCCGGGCTCGTCGAAATTGTGGCTGTGGCACGTGAGGCAGGTCATCGCTCGAAAGTCGCCGTTGCGGCCAAGGATCCGTCAATCAATGCAAAGGGTGCGTGCATCGGAGAGCTCGGTCGTCGCGTACGAGAGAAGATCGACATCGTCGAATACAGTCCGGATCTCGCTACCTTTGTCGCGAACGCGCTTTCACCGGCAAAGGTCACGCAGGCACTCGTCGTTGATGCCGATGTGAAGGCCGTTCGTGCGTTCGTGCCCGATTATCAGCTCTCCTTGGCCATCGGTAAGGATGCCCAGAATGTGCGTCTGGCAGCGAGGCTCACGGGCGCAAAGATTGACATTCAACCCGACTCACGATTGACCGAGCCGGGAGAACCTGCGCGTGACGAAACGTCGGGCGCCTAGCCTCGCGCGGTGAGTGGGGTAGCATGGAACCGGAACGAACCTGCATCGGTTGCCGGATTCGCTCAACAAAGTCCTCACTCGTGAGGTTTGTGGAGAAAAACGGGTCGCTCGTCTGTGACGGACGAAACGTAGAATTCGGTCGAGGCGCATGGATTCACCCCACAGTGCAGTGTCTCGACACGGCGTTGTCACGTAAGGCCTTTGGTCGTGCGTTGCGCGCTCACGTCAGCGTCACTCACGAAGCACGGGCGCAGCTCGTGCAAGAACTGGAGCGCAGCGTTCCGGTTTCCTCACATCAGGCAAAGGCTGAACGGCTAATGGACAACTAATGAGCGGCTCGAAATGAGTTGTACACGTAACTGATGGCTTCCTGTCTCGACGGGCATGGAGCCCTCTAAGACAGGAGAATTGTGGCTGGGAAACCACGCGTTCACGAGATTGCGCACGAGTATGGAATTGACTCGAAGATTGCTCTCGCGAAACTAAAAGAACTGGGCGAATACGTTCGAGGCGTGTCGTCAACGATTGAACCTCCAGTGGCGCGCAAGCTTCGCGCCGCTCTGGAAGCGGATGGCCTGAAACCAGTCCCCGCAGAGGCGGCACCGGCAGCCAAAGCTGCCCCACCGGCCGCTGCTGCTTCCGGGGAGTCGGATCAGGCCGGTGAGTCGGCTCAGGCCGGTGATGTCCCTGCCTCGAAGACACGAGCGTCGGCCGCGTCAAGTGAGTCAACGGTGGACACGGGCGTCTCTCCCGCCGCCCCGTCCGAACCATCGAGCGCGAGCGTTCCGGCACCTGGTGCGGGAGCAAGTCCAGACGATGCGGCACTGAAGCCGGCCGCGCGCCCCGGCAATAATCCGTTCTCGTCGTCGCAGGGAATGGGCACTCGTCCGTCCGGCGCTCCGCGCCCCGGCAATAACCCGTTCTCTTCTTCTCAGGGCATGGGCACACGCCCGAGTCCGAGCAGCATTCCTCGCCCCATGTCTCCTCGTCCGGGTTCAGCCGGTGCTTCCGGTGGCGCGGGCTCTTTTGGACGCCCCGGTGGACCCCGGCCGGCGGGTGCAGGAGCCCGTCCAGGTGGTCCCGGTGCGCGTCCCGGCTTTGGTGGCGCGGGTGCTGGCGCTGGTGCACGTCCCGGTTTCGGTGGCGGCCCCGGCGGTGCGCCCGGTGGCGGTCGTCCCGGTGCGGGCGGCCGTGGCCGTGGTCCTGGCGGCGGCACCGCAGGTGCCTTCGGTAAGGGTGGCGGCAAATCCAAGGCGCGCAAGTCGAAGCGTACGAAACGGGCCGAGTTTGAACTTCGCGAGGCGCCATCGCTGGGTGGGGTGAGCGTTCCTCGCGGTGACGGATCCACGATCGTCACGATGCGACGGGGTGCGTCGCTCGCCGACTTCGCCGAGAAGATTGGCGCCAGCCCGGCAAACCTCGTGACGGTTCTCTTCCACCTGGGCGAGATGGCAACGGCCACCGAATCACTTGATGACACCACGTTCCAGATTCTGGGTGAAGAGCTTGGCTTCAAGATTCAGATCGTGAGTCCCGAGGACGAAGACAAAGAGCTCCTCGAAGCCTTCGATATTGACCTCGAACAAGAGCTTGAAGACGAGTCGGATGAAGACCTGCGCGAACGCCCACCGGTGGTCACGGTCATGGGTCACGTTGACCACGGAAAGACTCGACTCCTCGACGCGATTCGCCAGACCAGCGTCGTCGACGGAGAAGCCGGTGGCATCACGCAGCACATTGGTGCGTATCAGGTGCACACCATGCACGAGGGTATCGATCGATACATCACGTTCATTGACACTCCGGGTCACGAAGCGTTTACCGCCATGCGTGCACGTGGTGCTCAGGTGACCGACATCGCGATTCTCGTCGTCGCGGCCGACGACGGCATCATGCCCCAGACAGTCGAGGCACTCAACCATGCACAGGCTGCCAACGTGCCGATTGTGGTGGCCGTCAACAAGATTGATAAGCCCGAAGCGAATCCCGCCAAGGTGCGTCAGCAGCTCACCGAGTACGGACTCGTCGCCGAGGAGTACGGTGGCGACGTCATGTTCATCGACGTGTCGGCGCGCGAAGGTATCGGCATCACCGAGCTGCTCGACGCGGTTCTCCTTACCGCCGACGCCGGTCTTGACCTCCGCGCTAACCCGAACAAGGATGCCCGCGGTATTGCCATCGAGGCTCGTCTCGACAAGGGGCGTGGTGCGGTTGCGACCGTACTCATCCAGTCGGGAACGCTCCGTGTGGGAGACGCCATTGTTGCGGGCACGGCCTACGGCCGCGTTCGCGCGATGACCGACGAAAATGGCACGGCCGTGGCCGAGGCCACGCCGTCTCGTCCGGTGCAGGTGCAGGGACTGTCGAGTGTGCCGCGAGCCGGTGATACGTTCCTCGTCACTGATGAAGACCGTACGGCCCGCCAGATTGCCGAAAAGCGCGAAGCAGTCGAGCGCAATGCTCAGCTGGCTAAGGCTCGCAAGCGCATCTCGCTCGAAGACTTCACGCGCGCGCTCGAAGAGGGCAAGGTCGAGTCGCTCAACCTCATCATCAAGGGTGATGTCTCGGGTGCCGTCGAGGCCCTCGAAGAATCGTTGCTCAAGATTGAGGT
>RFQD01000321.1 GCA_009925875.1 Microbacteriaceae bacterium
CAGGTCAATTGTGTGATGGTCATGCGAAAACCATATCTACGGCCCATGCGATGGGCGAATCAGGACGCTGACTAAAAGCCGAAATCTCCGAAGTCGCCGAACCCACCGTCACCAAATCCGCCGCCGAAGTCTCCACCACCAATGTCGCCACCACCCAAATCTCCCGCACCGTCGGCGGAGGTGAACCCATCTGAAGAATCGGATCCTGAGCCTGCGTCGGTACCGGCGTCGCCGCCAGATTGGCCGCCGCCAGATTGGTCGCCCCCCGCATCAGCTCCGGAATCCGCACCGGCGGTCGCGTCGGCTCCCATGTCCATTGGCATGAATGCACTCATGAGCGTTGATGCGATGACGTAACCTGCAACGCTTCCCAGCAGCGAGCTGGCGAACATCGACCCGAAGCCGGGCGCACCGGTGCCCGAGTTGGTTCCGCCTCCGAGTGCCTGCACCATCGTGCCGGGTTGGCGCATTTCCGATCGCGTGGCTGCGACCGCAAGAGAATGAGCATCATCGGCTTGAGGTGCATCGCCGGCGGGAGCATCCGCCTGCAACTGAGTGAAGAGCATGCGACGTTGTTCGGGGGTGAGCTTCGCAAATGCCTCTTCGTGCACCTGTTCGATTGTCTCGGGAGGTGCGGTGCGGAGCAGGTAGCGGTAGCGCTCTACTGCGATTTCGTCTTCAGAACGAGCAGCGGATGCCTGCCTCACCTGTTCGGTCGTGCGACGGTAGTCCTCGTCGCTGTCAGTGCCAAAGAGTCTGTCAAGAAATCCCATGACGCGAGACTAAGTCCGGAAAGGTGGATATTCGCTGAAAGTGGCTCCGACGGGCGTCGATCCCGTGACCTCACGATTTTCAGTCGTGCGCTCTACCAACTGAGCTACAGAGCCCGAAGGCGAAAGCCTTCGTGATGAAAGCCCTTCCGAAGAAGGGCCGCATCCGCGACCCTGACGGGACTTGAACCCGCGACCTCCGCCGTGACAGGGCGGCACGCTAACCAACTGCGCTACAGGGCCTTGCTTGTTGGAACAACCTCCACAGTCTATACATCCTGGTGACCCCAACGGGATTCGAACCCGTGCTACCGCCGTGAAAGGGCGGCGTCCTAGGCCACTAAACGATGGGGCCGGGATGCGCGACTGAAGTGAAAAACTTCCGACGCCCAAGCATAGGGGAAACGCAATTGCACGCGCCAATCCGCGAGGCTCACGGGTTTTCCCAAGGTTCGTTGTTAGCGTGAATCCCGTGCGTCTGCGACTTCGGGCGGTTATTGCCGTGCTCACGACACTGACGGCGACTCTCGCCCTCGGTGTCCTTGTCGCGTCGCCGGCCGCGGCGTATCCCACGTGGAACGATGTGCTCGCGGCGAAGGGAAACGCGGCCGCGAAAGCTGCGCAGGTCACGAGCATCCAGAAATTTATGGTGCAAGTGCAAGCGGATGCCGATGCAGCCCAAGCCGAGGCCCA
>RFQD01000322.1 GCA_009925875.1 Microbacteriaceae bacterium
ATTCCCGCCATCATCGGAGCCCTCGGGGTTGTCGTGGTGGCCGTGACGAGCCCGAATCGCATGTCCCGAATCATGTCCTTTATGTCACTTGATGGATGTACCGACTACTCGAATACGTGCTGGCAACCTCTGCACGGGCTGTGGGCCATGGCGAGTGGAGGAATTTTCGGTGTCGGTTTGGGGAACTCCAAAGCCAAGTGGTCGTGGTTGCCCGCAGCTGACAACGACTACATTTTTGCGATCATCGGCGAAGAACTTGGGCTTATTGGGTGCCTTGTCGTCATCGTCCTGTTCATTTTCTTGACCATTTTGTTTTTACGCATCATCCGTGACACCGACAATCGCATGATTCGCATCACGACGGGTGCCATTATGTTCTGGATTATCGGTCAGGCAGCGATCAACATTGGCGTCGTCGTCGGTATTCTCCCTGTGCTCGGCGTACCGCTGCCGTTCTTGTCGGCGGGAGGCACGGCTTTGGTTTCCAATTTGCTTGCCGTGGGGATCGTCTTGTCGTTTGCGCGTGCGGAACGAGCTGCTCGCCGCATCGCGAACTCCAGGCGCTCGCCTTCGCCATCTCGAGGTGCGCGTCGTGTGCGCGAGACGTCGTCTTCTCAACCTGAGTCACCCCGGCGGCGCGCATGACAACGTACCTGTTGGCGGGCGGCGGTACGGCCGGGCACGTGAATCCCATGTTGGCGATTGCTCAACGACTTCGCCGAGACGAACCATCATGCACCATTCACATGCTGGGTACCGCGGAGGGTCTGGAGAGCCGACTCGTCCCGGAGGCAGGCTTCGAACTTCTCACCATCGCGAAAGTTCCATTTCCGCGAAGGCTCAACCGCGATGCCCTGCGCTTCCTGTCGCGGTGGCGCGCAGCCGTCGCGCAAGTTCGACATGTCTTAGTGCAGCGTCAGGTCGACGTCGTTATCGGAGTTGGTGGATACGCGGCGGCGCCTGCCTATGCGGCGGCTCATCGAGAGCGAGTGCCGTTCGCCATTCATGAGGCAAACGCACGTCCTGGCTTAGCCAATCGACTCGGGGCGCGTTGGACTCGTTTTGTCGGCATTGCGATTCCCGGAACCGCTATCCAGCACGGCACTCTCGTGGGGATGCCTCTGCGACCGGAGTTCGAGCACGTCGTGACGTCGGCGCAAAAACGGGAGGCGCGACAGTCATTCGGTTTGCAACCGGATCTGCCCACACTCGTCATCACAGGAGGTTCTCTCGGGTCGGCACGACTCAACGAGACCACTACTGCGGTCGCGTCGGAGTTCGGGCGAGCCGGTGTTCAGATTCTTCACATCACAGGCCGCGGTCGATCTGTGTCCATCACCTCGGGCTCGGTTGACACTGGCGATGCGACGAGCAACGCGGGCGATGCGACGAGCAACAGCGTCGAAGGTGGATACCGCGTTCTGGAGTACTGCGACCGCATGCGC
>RFQD01000323.1 GCA_009925875.1 Microbacteriaceae bacterium
GTTGACGCTCGAGACCGGGGCGTCGGCGGCGGCGATCGTGAAGACGCCGCTGGTGGTTGTGACGGTGACGTTGTTCCCGCCGGCCACGAGCAGGCCGGTCACGGCTTGGGCGACCATCGTGCCGATGCCGACGTCGACCGATCCCGGCGATCCGACGGAGACGCCGATCGTCGTCTCGGCCACGCTGGCAACGACGTTCGTCGTCCCGACGACCGTGACGTTGATGCTCATGGGTTCGCCACTGTCACGGTGCCGGAGAGAACGGTCCTCGTGACCTGCCCGGTGTCAACCCACCGCAAGTACCAGCGGTAGGCGATGGCCGGCGAGAGCGCGGCGGTCTGCTGCTCGGAGAGACCGATCGTGATCTGACCCGCGGCGAGGTTCGTGTTCGAGATGGCGAACGTGGCCGCCGTCTCGCCGATGCCTGTCACGAACCCGGTGCCACCGCCGCCCGAGGCGTAGACGGCGGTGACATAGATGGCCGTCGTGATCGTGTACCCGGTGAGGTCGCGATCGAAGTCCAATGCCACGGCAACTTCGTCGCCGGAGACGAATGCGATGTCCAGCGTGCCCGGTAGTTGCGAGAAAGTAGCCATTAGTCCATTTTAGCCTTTCTGCGGGCGTTCTTGATTGCTCGGCGGACGAGCATTCTGCCGGCCACGTCGAGGAAAGGGAGGCCGCGAGCCTCTGCCTCCGCACGCATCACGGCAACAACCTCCTCGATGCGTTCGGGCTTCTCGCACTCATCCGGCCCCCACGCATCCATCTCGGCGGCTTTTGCTCGGCACTGGCAGGTCGGCGTCGGCTCGATGCCGAAGCGCTTCAGGAGTTTTGATAGTTCGGTGCCGGGGCCGGATGGGAGTGGTGCCGGTGGTGGTGTTGGCAATTCGAAGCCCGGCTTTGGGTGCCTCGGATACGCCGGATGGTCAATGTTGATCGTCCATATATCTCCGTCCCGTGCGACGACGCATGGCATGACCTCATCGATGGTGTAGCCGCGCTCAAAACAGCGGGATTCCAAGAATACGCGGTGGCATGTGGTCATGGGAGCGGGTTGCCAACAGGCTCCGACAATTCTATGTAGATTTTGCTGCCGTCTGCATTGCAACAGTTGCTGTCTCTGATAATAGATTTTTTTGTTGGAGTATTGAACACCCCCCCAAATGCATATGGCGCATCAGGGCACGCTACAACTGCGCCGACGGCCCAACCATTCAATGCATACCATCGCACGCTTTCAACTACAACACACTTGTTGCAGCAGTGACACGCTTTCTCAACAATAAAGTAACCGTCGTTTGCGGGTGGCCTGCCGCTAGGCGCTCCCGCTAAATAACAACAATCTAAGTCATACAACCCAAGCCGTTTGTAAAATGTCGCGCTTCCGTCAAAAGCACGAAAGTGACTATGGAAAATCATTGTGCTCGTCACTTCACGGAC
>RFQD01000324.1 GCA_009925875.1 Microbacteriaceae bacterium
GTCGCGCAGCTGTGCTCGATGAAGCAATCAACATCGCGCTACCGCAACTTTATGTTTCCGCTGCACAAGAACATGATGTTCGCGTTCTTGGCCGACCAGAGGTAGATATCAAAGAGCTAGTTGATAACGAGAAGCTTTCATTTACCGTAGAAGTTGATGTTCGACCAAAGTTAGATTTGCCAAATCTCGACGGCGTCGAAATAACTGTTGACGCTGTGGAAATTAATGAAGCAGAAATTGATGAGCAAATTGAATCGCTACGAATTCGTTTTGGAACTCTCACCACAGTAGAGAAGAAAGCCGAGAATGGTGACTTTGTCTCACTCAATCTCGTCGCTCGAGTAAATGGTGAAGTTGTCGATGGTGGCACCGCAAATAACATTTCTTACGAAGTAGGAAGCGACAAGATGCTTCCTGGCCTTGATGAAGCGCTTCAAGGTATGTCTGCCAACGAGACCAAGACGTTCCAAACTGAACTTTTCGGTGGCGAGCCAGGCTCTGGCGGCGAAGTTGGCGATGTCGACGTGACGCTCAATGCCGTGAAGAAGCGTGAACTCCCAACTCTTGATGCCGGAGGTGGTCTCCAGGCCCGCGCCCACGACGTCGTTGACGTACGCGCCGTTGAAGGGAGGATGGGTGCCGGACGTGCTGCCGACGATCGCTCCGACCTCAGCGGACGCCAAGCTGAGGAGCACCGCCAGAACCGCAGCCGAGCCGCGGATCATCAGTTGTGGGCCGCGCACGTACTCGCGACAGTTCGTCACGCTGCCTGCCCCCCGGAAGGCGCCCCGCCCGGCGCTGTGCGGCGAGCCGCTCGCCACCCGACCTCGAGACTGGTCACCTCGAACGAGGCGGATCGCCTCGCCGTCGAGGTCAGGCCACCTCGACGGCCGGCTCACGCGTGGCCCGAATCATCTCGACCGTCACGGGCCGCACGAGGTAGCCCGCCACGCCCGAGATCAACGCCCGCTGCTCGTCTTCGATGGCGTACTCGTCGGAGACCACGAAGATGCCGGAACGCATGCCGTGGCCAACCCGATCGAGCGACACCGGCGAGCCGGACCGGAGCGGGTCGACGCTGCCCTGGAGCACGTGCGGCGAGAGCATCTCCAGGAGGTCGAAGCCCGACATGTCCGGGAGGTCGGACGCGACAAGCCAGACATCCGCCCGAAACCGTCGGGCGAGCCTGACCGCCGACCGTCCATCGACGCAGAAGTGGAGCCCCACCTCGCCGGCCTGGGCCGCCTGCACGAAATCGGCGTAGCGGTCACAGTTGCCGTCGACCACGACGATCTCCTTGATGCCAACCGACCGAAGCGTCGAGTCGTCGCTCGAGCGGATCGCGGCCAGTTCATTCGACAGGCGGTGGCGGGTGGTCATGGTTGTCTCTCCGGTGTTCAGGTCGTCAGAGGTGTGGTGCAAGTGATTCAACGCAAGCCG
>RFQD01000325.1 GCA_009925875.1 Microbacteriaceae bacterium
AGCTTCACGCCGATGAACCCGAGGATGAACGCGATGCCGTATTTGAGGTAGTGCAGGCGATCGAGCAGTCCGCCGAGCAAGAAGTAGAGCTGACGCAGACCCATCAGGGCGAAGATGTTTGCGGTGAACACGATGAAGGGGCTGGTCGTGATGCCGAAGATGGCGGGAATCGAGTCGAACGCGAAGATGAGGTCGGTGATGGCGATCGTGACGAACACGATGAGCATGGGCGTCCACATGCGTTTGCCGTTGTGGGTGGTGCGCAGTTTGGCGCCGTCGTAGTCGGGCGACATGGTGACGCGCTTGCGAATCGATGCGATGAGCTTGTTTTCGGTCGCTTCTTCGTCTTCTTCGGTGCGGATGACCTGGTGAATCGCGGTGTAGATAAGGAATGCGCCGAAGATCCAGAAGATCCAGCTGAACTGCGCGATGAGGGTCGCACCAATCGCGATGAAGATGCCGCGCAGCACGAGCGCGATGATGATTCCCACCATGAGCACTTCTTGCTGGTACTTGCGGGGAACCGAGAAGCGTGCCATCAGAATGACGAACACGAAGAGGTTGTCGAGGCTCAGGCTGTATTCGGTGAGCCAACCGGCGTAGAACTCGGTGGCGTGCTGCACGTCGCCGAGGGCGAGAATCGCGAGGCCGAACAGAATCGCAAGCCCCGCGTAGATCGACACCCAAATCGCGCTCTCGCGCATCGACGGAATGTGTGGCCGCTTGAAGATGATCAGGATGTCCGCCACGAGAATCAGCACGAGGGTGACAAGCGAACCGATCTCAAACCAGGCGGGAAGTTGTCCGTCGAGCATGCCGAGAGTCTACGAGGAATTAGCTGAGTGGATGCTCAGCGAGGTCATTGGTCAAAGTGCGGAAATCACGTCGCGGATGTATTTCTGGTTAAGCCAAAAACACTTTCGCACCAACTTCGTTCCCTGCGGTGTCAGCTCCGTATCGTCGCGATTCCGAGCCTTTGGCCGGACATGCGCCACACGATTTTCACCCGAAAGTGGCAAGTTTGAAGCGTCAACCGCCACCCGGCGACGTGTTTCTTCCCAGACGTTCTTGGCTTCAAGCCTGTCGTCAAATGGCATGTTCCAGTAGGCCACTTTTGAGAGTCGCTCTATCTGGTCAGCGCCGGTCGCAAAGACGACAAACAAGAATTTCCGCTCAATGCGTTCGAAAAATGATGAGTCTTCCCAATCCTCGTCCAGTATTCCCGTATAGCTAAAGTTCGGAAATGACATCGCTTCGCGAGGCATCCCAGTGGACTTTAGTCGGATTGTTTTCATCTCGATTCCGGCTTTCTTGAGCTCAATCGGTTCCTTTCCCGAGTCCGTCAAGATGTGGTTGGCGATACTCCGCCAAAAACCTTTTCCAGACGCCGAAACTCCCAGATTCTGAGCAATCTCGTCGGTCTTCATCCCCAGATACGG
>RFQD01000326.1 GCA_009925875.1 Microbacteriaceae bacterium
TACACGCTGTCGAGCATCACCGCGGTGGTCCTGGGTGGCACGAGTTTGCTCGGCGGTCGCGGAAGCTTCGTGGGAACCGTTCTGGGTGCCGTTCTGCTCATTCAAGTCATGAACGCCATCGTGTTCCTCGGGCTCACGGACATGTGGACGTACGTCTTCCAAGGGTTGCTCATCCTCGTGGCTGCCGTCGTCTACTCGGTCGCACGCAATCGTCAGAAAAAGAAAGGCCTCGCATGAAAGCCGCGCGTTATTACGGTGAAAAAGACATCCGTATCGAAGAGGTAGAAAACCCCCGCATCAAGTTTGATGATGAGGTTTTGGTTGAGCCGCTCTACTGCGGAATCTGCGGGACCGACTTGCACGAATACGTTGTCGGACCCATTGTCACGCCGACGTCCCCGCATCCGTTGACGGGTGTGACGCTGCCGCAAACCTTCGGTCATGAATTCTCGGCTCGAGTCGTGGAAATCGGTTCGGCCGTGCACAACGTCAAGGTGGGCGATCGGGTGGCCATCATGCCGGCCATCGTGTGCGGTCGGTGTGATGAGTGCCGCACGGGGCGGGGACATCTGTGCCGACGATTCGCGTGCACGGGACTCAGCGCGGAGACGGGTGGATTGGGTGAACTCGCGGTGCTCAAGGAGTACCAGGTTGCTGTTTTACCGGAAGAGGTCACGGATATCCAAGGTGCCGTCGTGGAACCGGCCCTCGGTGCCTCTGAAGTTGTGGTCTCTGACCCCAACCCCGAGCGTGCAGCGTTTGCAGCAACTTTTGGGTTGGGACGTGTGGTGAATCCGATGGATGCCGGATTCGACGACCTCATGAAGGACATTACGCACGGCAAGGGCTTTGACCGCACCATCGAGTGCTCGGGTAGCACGCCAGGTTTGCAGGCCGGCATTGAGTACACGAAACGATCCGGCAAAATCGCCCAGACTGGTTTGCACACCAAGCCAGCCACCATCGACGCGATGAAGCTTTCGGAAAAGGACCTCTCCATTGTGGGTAACTGGTGCTACCTCATTACCGATTGGCCGCGCATCATTCGCATGGCGGCATCAGGTCGCTACCCCATTGAAAAGGTTGTGAGCTCGGTCATCGAACTCGACGACGTCGTGACGAAGGGATTCGATGTGCTTATCGATCCCAACGGCAATCAGATGAAGGTCTTGACCAAAGTCAACTAGGCATCGACTCCCTGTTGTGGTGAAAGTGTGAAAGCCCGGCTCACGAGTGAGCCGGGCTTTCACATGGACGACGAGCGCTGCTCGAGCTCGCGCGCCTACAGGTCAGCGAGCTTGGGGCGATTGGCGAGGTAATCCGCAATTCCTGCTTTTCGCTCCGCCTCGTTGTAGTACGCAACCTCCACAAGCTCGAGGGGGATGCCATCGGGGTCGTGGAAGTAGACCCAACGCCAGCCGGCGAGCACGCC
>RFQD01000327.1 GCA_009925875.1 Microbacteriaceae bacterium
GACCGGCCGGTCGCAACGTGGTTCTCGATAAAAAGTTCGGTTCCCCGACCATCACCAAGGACGGTGTCACGGTCGCGAAGGAAATCGAACTCGAGGACGCTTATGAAAACATCGGTGCCCAGCTCGTCCGTGAAGTCGCCAGCAAAACCAGCGACATCGCGGGAGACGGAACCACCACCGCCACGGTGTTGGCGGAATCGATCTACCGGGAAGGTCTCAAGAATGTGACCGCCGGAGCGAATCCGACCGAACTGAAGCGCGGCATCGACAAAGCCGTCGAAGCGATCGTGGAAGAACTCGCCTCGATCAGCAAAAAGGTGAAGGACAAGGAAGACATCCGTCAGGTTGCGACGGTCTCGGCCAACTGGGACAAGACGATCGGTGAAATTATCGCCGACGCCTTGGACAAAGTCGGCAAAGACGGCACTGTCACGGTGGAAGAAGCCAAGTCGATCGAAACCTCGCTCGAAGTCGTCGAGGGCATGCAGTTCGACAAGGGCTATCTGTCTCCTTACTTCGTCACGAATCAGGAAGATCAGGAAGCCGTTCTCGAGAACGCCTATCTTCTCATTCACGAGAAGAAGATTTCGAGCCTGAAGGACATGCTTCCTCTCCTCGAGAAGGTCGCCAAGTCGGGCAAGCCCCTCTTGGTCATCGCCGAAGAGGTCGAAGGCGAAGCGTTGGCCACCCTCGTGGTGAACAAGCTCCGTGGCACCTTGCAGGTCTGTGCCGTGAAGGCGCCTGGATTCGGGGATCGCCGCAAGGCCATGCTCGAGGACATCGCCATCCTCACCGGCGGCAAGATGCTCAGCGAAGACCTCGGGATCAAACTCGAGAATGTCACGCTGGACGATCTTGGCCGGGTGAAACGTGCCGTTGTCGACAAGGAGAACACGACCCTGATCGAAGGCGTCGGGAAGAGTTCGGAGACATCCAAGGCCGTGTTTCCCAGATCAAGAAACAGATCGAGGAAACCACTTCGGATTACGACAAGGAAAAGCTCCAGGAACGTCTCGCCAAGCTCGCGGGCGGAGTGGCCGTCATCAATGTCGGCGCCGCCACCGAAACCGAGATGAAGGAGAAGAAAGCCCGCGTGGAAGACGCGTTGCACGCAACCCGGGCGGCCGTTGAAGAAGGCATTGTCCCCGGAGGGGGCGTTGCCCTCATCCGCGGACAGAAGGCCATCGAAGGGCTGAAACTCAAGGGCGACCAGGCCATCGGCGCGGAGATCATCCGTCGCGCGGTGGAGCAGCCTTTGCGCACTTTGGCGGACAACGCCGGAGTTGAAGGCTCGATCGTGGTGCAAGAGGTGAAAAGTCGGAAAGGTGCCGAGGGCTACAACGTGGCTACCGGTGAATACATCGACCTGTTGAAGGCCGGCGTTGTGGATCCGACCAAGGTCACCCGTTC
>RFQD01000328.1 GCA_009925875.1 Microbacteriaceae bacterium
TCCCGGTCGTCGCGGCGATCGGGCACCATGATGACACCTGCGTGGCCGAGGAGATTTGTCATTCACGCCAGAAGACACCAACCGCCGCGGCGCAATTCATCGTCGACACCTTCGCGCAGGCCAGGACGCGCATCGACAACGCGACCACGGGGCTGAAAAACTCGATCGATCGCATGGCGGAAGTCCAGTCCAGGTGGTTTGAGAGCCTGGCCGCGCAACTGGCTTCCGCTGCGAATAAAGTCATCATGGATCACGCGTATGCCCTCGCGTCGATCGAGAACAAGTTGACGGCGCTGGATCCGAAACCGTGGCTGGAGCGCGGATGGACCAGGCTGAGTGTTGACGGGCTGACGATCGACTCGGTGAAAAACCTGCGCCAAGGCATGCGCGTGCACGCGAGACTCAAGGACGGCCCGGTCACTCTCGTCGTGGACGAGGTCGGCCATGCTTGAAAACAAGACCATGAACCGGAGAGACAAATCGTGACACAGACCGGTGAATCAAAACGATATCGCGAGATGCTGGAAGAAGTTGAGGCCATTGTCCGGGACCTCGGACAGAACAAACAGGACCTCGACGAAGTGACTGGCAAAGTCCAGCGCGGATTTGAGATCATCAAGGCGATGAAAACGCGCCTCGAGGATACGCGCATGCAGATCGAGAAACTGCGCCAGGGATGACCCCGGAGATCAAAACTCACGGGAAATCGATGCCGTGACGATGGTCGTTGTCGAAAGGTCCTCGAATTTCCGGCGAAAATCCTTGTCCACGACCGGATTGTTGGTCTGGTAATCCGTTGTCACGTAGCTGTAGGCGATCCCAAGGGCGAGCCACTTGAAAGCGGTCACCTTGAACCGCCCGCTGAACTTCATTTGCCCGCCCTCGGCAGCCAGCACGTACGTGACATCCTCACCGGTGCTGCTGTCTTTCACCGTGAATTTCTGCACGATGCCGGACAAATTCGAATAAGAGAACGCGCCGCCGATCGAGAAGACGCCAAAGGGGATCTCGACATCCCCGAGACCGGTGAGTGTCTGCCCCGGGGCGTCAAGTCCCACGTCGGGGAAAGCATCTTGCGACATGTAAGTCCCGCTGAACTTGTAATCCGCCGATTCTGTTCCGAACTTTGCCGTCAGGCTGGCGTTCGTGATCGCGGCGGCGACTCCCGGACTTCGCGCGACTTCTGAGACGTTCGCGTTGTTCTGGTCAGCGGCCAGCGTCAACGTCTGCCCGCCCGATGCCCACGAGACGCTGCCTTTCAACGTTGTAGTGCCACTCAATCTCTGGTCCGCGCTATTCAAGCGCTCATCGTAAGCAGCTCCAGCCGATGCCTTCCAGGATCCAATTTCAACGTCAACGGCCCCGGACGGGTTGCGCTGGGTTTCTTTGTTCGCAGCCTCGAAGTCCGGC
>RFQD01000329.1 GCA_009925875.1 Microbacteriaceae bacterium
AGTCTCAAGCTGCCGGGAATTTACGCAATGACGGAAACCGGTCACGGTTCGGATGTCGCGAGCATCGGAACGACGGCAACGTATGACGAGCACACCGAGGAGTGGATTATCCATACACCGTTCCGTGGGGCTTGGAAAGACTACTTGGGGAACGCTGCTGAACACGGGAAGGCCGCCGTGGTCTTTGCGCAACTCATCACGAAGAATGTCAATCACGGAGTTCACGCTTTTTTTGTTCCGATTCGGGATGACCACGGAGTGTTTTTCCCGGGAATCGGCGGTGACGACGATGGTGTCAAGGGCGGGCTGAACGGCATCGACAATGGTCGACTTCACTTCGACCACGTGCGTGTGCCGCGTACGAATCTCCTGAATCGTTATGGTGACGTGGCACCGGATGGGACTTACTCGTCGCCGATTGAAAGCCCCGGGCGCCGGTTTTTTACCATGCTGGGTACGCTCGTTCAAGGTCGTGTTTCGCTGGACGGTGCGAGCGCTAACGCGATGAAGATTGCCCTGCAATCGCAGTGACGTATTCAAACCAGCGGCGTCAGTTTGACGGGCCGGGAGGCCGCGAAACGGTCCTGCTCGATTACCAACGACACCAACGTCGACTCATCCCACTCATCGCTCGCACATATGCCGTGACCTTTGCGCATGGAGAGCTTCTCGAAAAATTCGATGCGGTGTTCGGGGGCTCTCATGATTCGGATGCGCACCGTCAAGACTTGGAAACCTTTGCGGCCGCACTGAAGCCGTTATCGACGTGGGCCGCCCTCGAGACGCTGCAGGAGTGCCGGGAAGCCTGCGGCGGGCAGGGATTTCTCGCGGAAAATCGACTCGTCGGTCTTCGCGCGGACCTGGACATTTACGCGACATTTGAAGGCGACAACACCGTGTTGTTGCAGCTCGTTGCGAAACGTCTTCTCACGGACTTTGGCAAGAAGCTCAGCTCCGCCGATCGTGCAACGCTCGTCAAATTTGTCGTCGGGAAAGCGGCCGACCGCACGTTATCGAACTCGGGATTGCGGCGCCTCTCGCAAGACTTGCGTGATCTGGGATCTACGGCGCGATCGGTCGGGCAGTTGCGCGATGAGGACACTCAGCGTGATTTGTTGACCGACCGAGTCGAAACAATGGTGAGCGAGATGGCGACGCAACTTCGCGACGCGAAGAAGGCGGGCAATCTGGGTGAGGTCACCGCTGATTTGCAGAGCGCTTTCATTGATGCGGCGATTGCGCACGGCGAGTTGTTGCAGTGGGAAGCTTTCACGGATGCGCTCTCCGGGATCGACAATCACGACACGCGTGAAGTACTCACGTGGGTTCGCAATCTTTTCGGACTGACCCTCGTCGAAAAGCATCTCGCCTGGTATCTGCTTAACGGTCGCCTGTCCG
>RFQD01000330.1 GCA_009925875.1 Microbacteriaceae bacterium
GGTGCGACGCGAAACCACCGCATACGAACGCGCCCACATCATTGAGAACGCGATGCACTACCGCGAGCGCCTGAGCAACTTTATCTAGCCAAGTCGGACGCAGTTCTAATCTGCCGACGAGATTGCCATCGACGTCAGGCGAGGTTCGCAAGTGGAGACATGTTCGGCTTAGCCGAACTTTTTGGAATTCTCGACACATGCGTCCCATAGCCGTTCCTCGCAAGGTCATGGCATCACAGCAGTAGCTGCGTCGCCTTTTCGAACATTTCATAAAGAAAGAAGGAGAATCGTGCTCAAGAAAGTCCTTACTGGCGTTGCCATCGGACTGGCTAGTTTTGCAATCACATCCGCACCCTCTTTTGCGGCAGTGACCGATCCCGGTGTTCTTGGAACAATCAACTCTTCGGGTGGAACGAATGCGTCCGACGGTTTGAAGCTCGACATCACTTATGGACAGGTCCAAGTCGGTCGGAAAGGTGACGGGCAAATTTTCCCGCACGCATCGCTCCCGTGTGACAACACGTACGACTGCGGGCCGTCAAGTTACCCCGTCGTCGTCTTGGATGACGGAACTGGTACGAACCACCTAATCGGTGACAGTCCGGACTGGGATTCGTTCACGTCCGAAGTAACGCTCACCGACTCTGGCCGCAGTGGTGTGGTTGTCAATCACCTGACGTACGGCTCCGGTACGTCCTTGGTGACTGCTGACGTCACCTACACGTACACGTATCCGAATCAGTACTTCAACGTGAAGGTCGACTTGACAAGCTTGGGAACGGATTACGCCGGCTGGAGCCACCGCCTTGCATGGTATGTCGACTCTTATCTGGAAGGTTCTGATTCTGGATACCAATTCGGAGGCACGACTCCGGGTGGACAGACAGTTGCCGGTGTCTACAATGCGGCGGGGACCCAGATTGAGGCCTTCCGTCAGGTAGCGGGGCAGAGCCTCAACTGGTTCGCGGGATATTACACGTGCCCCTACAGTAGTGGCACCGCTGACGAATGTGGCGTCCCGACCGGTAGCGGTTTCCTGGAGGACTTTGTTGATTTCCCCAACGTCGTTGCATCGGAACCGTCGACGCAAGACAACGGATTTGGCGTCAACAAGGGTGTGTCCACGGCCTCAACGGATTCCATGACATTTGACCTAATCTTCGCTGAATGTCTCAACGAGGCCCCACTGCCCTGTGCCGACTCTGCCTTGGGAACGGCGTCGTTGCCGAACACTGGTGCAAGCCACGTGACCCTAATTTCGCTCGCGCTGAGCGGAACATTGCTGGCGGCACTCGGTGTTGTCCTCGTGGCAATTCGTCGTCAGCGCGCCTAGCCACAAAACCATCGGGAATCCCTCGTCGGCCTCGTGTTCGGCGGGGGATT
>RFQD01000034.1 GCA_009925875.1 Microbacteriaceae bacterium
CCTGTGCTGCAGGGCGATGGGCAGATGCTCTCGGGCGTCTTGGGCGCGCTGGTTGCCACTTGGTTCACTTTTTTGCCCTCGTTCGTGTTGATTCCGGTTTTCCCGCCAACTGCGGCATCCACCATGCCTAAGACAGTCGTTGGCACGTTGACGAACCGAACGCCACGCAACCAGGTGGCCGCCACAAAGCCGGCGAGGTCGGTCACAGCGCCACCGCCGAGGCCAACGATGGCGTCGGATCGTGTGAAGTCCGCCTGACCCAAAACTTGCCAACAAAAGGCGGCGACCTCCACACGCTTGCCCGCCTCGGCATCCGGAACTTCGGCGAGAATCACCTGAAAACTCGTGCTGAGTTCCGCTCTCAACGCTGTTGCTTTGTCGACCAAGGTGGGTGGATGCACAATCATCACCTTGCTCGCGCCCGCAAGCGCCTCGGTAATCAGTGCGGCACCCTGCGCAAGCAGGTCTCGGCCAATGAAAACGGAATACTCTCCGCCGCCCGTCACGCCAATCTCGGTAATGCTCGTCATGCGCGTGCCTCCCATCGCCTGATCCAGTCCGTGACTGCGTTGGTCAGATTTTCTGCATGCGCGCTCGACGTATCGAAGTCAACTGTGGCGAGGGATTCGTACAGGGGTCGGCGCTCCTCAAATATTCGCTCCCATGCTTCGATTCCCTCCGCTAACAGAGGCCTGTTCTTCGTCGAGAGGTGCCCGGCAACTGCTTCGCGCGTGATGTGCAAATAGATGACGGGAAGAAGTTGCAGATCGGCACGGGTCGACTCGTTCAAGATCGCCCCTCCTCCGAGACTGACGACTCCACCCCGATCCAGCGCTTCGACAACGGCTTCTCGTTCCCACCGGCGAAACTGGTCTTCACCAAAATCGGCAAAGATCGTGGGTATGTCGCCGTGAACGGCGGAAATCATTTTGTCCGTGTCGTGGAAGCCTGAGCCGAGCTCGCGAGCGACTCGCTTTCCCAATTTGGACTTGCCCGACGACATGGGGCCGATAAATACGGCGCGAACACGTTCACCACTAAAACCTGTCATGCGTTGCGCTAGGCGTCCGTGACGGTTCGGATTGATTCGGGAATATTGGAACTGCCTCCGCAAGTACGAGCGCGACCATTGCCTCCGCCACGACACCTGCCGCGGGAACAGCGGATACATCCGAACGTTGATGATGTGCCGACGATGCCTCGCCCGTTGCGACATCCACAGTCTTGAGGGCATGAGGAACCGTCGCGATGGGCTTCATACCAGCTCGAACGCGCAATATGGTGCCGGTAGAGATACCGCCCTCAATGCCGCCCGCCCGTCCCGTTTCGCGCGCAATGCCGTCGGGAGAGAGGATCATTTCATCGTGTGCGAGAGACCCGCGTCGCCGCGTGGTTTCAAACCCGTCTCCCACCTCCACTCCCTTGATGGCCTGAATACCCATCAGCGCGCCCGCGAGACGGGAATCGAGTCGTCGGTCCCAGTGCACATGGCTACCCAGACCGACGGGTACGCCATAGGCGAGGACCTCGACGACTCCGCCAACGGTGTCACCGCTCTTATGGGCGTCGTCAACCTCGGCATACATTGCGCCGCTCGTGGTCGAATCAAAACAACGCAGAGGGTCGGCATCGATGAGGTCGACATCTTCCGGACGAGGTAGCGGTGTTCCGTCGGGAACCGACACCGGACCCATCGCAACCGTGTGCGCCACGGTCAAAATGCCGAGTTCGCGCAAGAACGATTTCGCGATTGCGCCGAGCGCAACTCGTGCTGCGGTTTCTCGCGCCGACGCGCGCTCAAGAATCGGTCTAGCCTCATCAAAACCGTACTTCTGCATCCCGACCAGGTCTGCGTGACCTGGTCGCGGACGCGTCAGAGCGGCTCCTCTTCCACTTTCCAAGACACTGCGATCAACGGGTTCTGCGCTCATGACCTGCTCCCACTTAGGCCATTCCGAATTACCAATTCGCAGTGCGACAGGACCGCCCAAGGTCAGTCCGTGGCGCACTCCACCACTGATGAAGAGCTCATCCTGCTCGAACTTCATTCGAGCGCCCCGGCCGAACCCGAGTCGTCGACGCGCAAGGTCTCCCGAAATCTCCTCGCGCCGAACAGGAATACCCGACGGTAATCCCTCAATTACTGCGATCAGTTCGGGGCCATGGGATTCTCCTGCAGTGAGCCAGCGCAACATAGCCTTAGCCTACCGAGAGCGCTTGGCGGCCCGTTTCGTCGAGCCCCACGGATGAACACATTGCTCGCCAGACCGCGGCCTCGCGATCGACCGGTGTGTGCGGGTCCCCCAGGACAAAAAGCCGCACCTGGATGAGAGCTTGTGCAGCGAGCATACTGAGCCCACTTGCGACAATTCCGCCACTACGCGTCCATTCGAGTGCATTCGCACTCGGCCAGACGTCGTAGGCGATGTCGAACAGGAGATCGTCATCGGCTCGTTCCAACGCGGAAAGGTCGACGCCAGCCGAACCTGGTATCGAGCAGACGGTCACGCGTGAGCGAGGCACGGTGGCGAGGTCTCCCAACGAATACACCGACACGCTCATTCCGATTCGACTTCCCAGATCGACGAGAGAATGCGCCCGCGCCACGTCACGCGCAACGACACTGGCCCGAGGGCATCCAAGTTCGGATAACGCGACAAGAGCCGAGGAGGCGGTGGCGCCTGAGCCCACTATCGTGGCCGATTCGAGTGACGAAAATTGCAGCATCCGTAACGTGTTGACGATGCCGGCGATGTCGGTGTTGAACCCGCGAAAATCTTCCGGCGAGCCAGAGCCTGGGAATGAACGGACCAAGGTGTTCGTGGAACCCGTCAAATTCGACGCCTCATCTCGCCACCGCGCAACGTCATGGGCCTCGGTTTTGAGCGGCATCGTCACGGAGAGTCCGCGCCAGCTCGCGTCGAGTTCGTTGACAAACGCATTCAATCGGTGTCGCGGCACACGGATGCGCTCGTAGCTCCAGCCCAGACCGAGCACCTCGTACGCCGCGCCGTGAAGCAGAGGCGACTTCGAATGCTCAATCGGGTCGCCGATGACGGCAAGGCGACTAGCCATACTCCGGGTGCTCATCCATCCACGCTCTCCACTTGTCAACCGCCGCCGCGTGCTCATCGGCCGTCTCGGAAAAGATTGTCTCTCCCGTATCGAGATTCCACGTGACGAAGAACATCCACGGGCCATCCGCGGGGTGGAGGACAGCGTCGATTGCGAGATCGCTGGGATTGCAAATCGGCGCGAATGGCAAACCAGGGTGAATGTACGTGTTGTAGGGATTGCTTTCATCAGCTCGCTCGGCCGAGGTGGTCTCGACGCGATTCGTGGCACCCGTACCGTAGGCCACCGTTGCATCAGATTCCATGTTCCACCCCTGATCGAGGCGATTTTGGAAGACTCGCGCCACCTTATAGAAGTCGTCACGTAGGCCTGATTCCTTCTGAACGAGCGAGGCGAACGTGATGATCCGGTAACGCTCCTCGACCGGAACGCCAGCGGCATCGAGAGCCTCGAAACAACGATCCACCATGGCCTGCAAGATTTCGTGAGCGCTTAAACCCGGACTGAAGTCATACGTTGCCGGGTACAAGAAACCTTCGAGGGAAATAGCCTCCGGCGGCAAGCCATAGGAGGTGTAATCGGCAGCAGCTGACTGAACGTCCGTCAGTGGAATTTCTGCTTTCGTTGAGATTTCTTGGAAAACATTGGTCATTCGTTCGCCCTCGGGAACCACCACGGTCACAGTGACGAGATTCGCTTGGTTCTGCAACGCGTCGAGAGCACCTTGAGCTGACATCTCAAGCTTCAGCTTGAATACACCGGGCACAAACACGACCTGAGGTTCGGCTTTGAGTAGGAGAGCGTAGAACGGATCAAATGACTTGATGACTCCCGCCTCGACAAGATTGTTGGCAATCTGATCGCCGATTTCACCTTCCTTTATGGTGAACAACACTTCTCCGTGACCGGGCCCAGGAAAGTCATCCGGCGCCGCGAAGAGTCCAGACAGCGGTCCTGACGTGACGGCCCACAGACCTGCCCCGCCGAGACCCAGCACAATAGCCACCGTCGTGAGAGTCGCTATGAGTGCCACGCGACCGCGCCGCCGAGCCCCCTGGGCACGAGGTGGCAGCGCACCTCCACTACCAAAGGGACTTGGTGCGCTCGAACCGGGTGTCTGATCCTGGTTCGGATGCGAACCAGACGAAGTATTGAAGTCGCTCATTTGATTTCCTTAGTTCACATCATCGACAATCAAACCCGGCACAACGCCCTGCGAACGCTCGGAGTCGAGAGCGTGCTGAAGGAGCATAACAGCGGCAACCTGATCGACAACCGACCGGGACCGGCTCGGCTGCTTTCCGCTTTGTCGAAGCGCCGAATGCGCGGAAACTGTCGTGAGACGTTCATCAACAAGTCGAATTGAGGCACCAGTTTGACCGGCCAGTTGTCGCGCAAAATCAATCGCATCTTCGGTCGAGCGTGTGTGCTCACCTGACAGACTCAATGGTAATCCAACGAAAATCTCCGTCACATTAAGGTCTCCCGCAATCGCGATAACACGATCAACAGCCAGGTCATCTCGAGTCACGGTCTCAACGGGCGTAGCCAAGATGCCCTCCACGTCGGAACGTGCAACCCCAACGCGCGTCATACCTACGTCGACGGCGAGTCTGACTCCACGACGCATCTCAGCGACTGCGAAGCGCGTGGGTTACGGCTCCCAGCGCATCCGACATCTTCGACGCATCCGTGCCGCCACCTTGAGCCATGTCATCACGTCCGCCACCGCCGCCACCGAGAACATCGGCTGCAGCTTTGGCCAGCGGGCCCGCAACGACACCGGCTTGGCGTGCGCCTTCCGTCGTCGCGACGATGACCGCAGGTTTACCGTCGATAACACTTCCCAACGCGATAACGAAAGCTTCCGCTGTGACCTTGTCGCGCACTGCGGTCACGAGGCCACGCAGATCATCCGCTGACGCGACTGCGTCGACCGAGTCCACGATTGCCGAAACGGCGCCCAGCTGTACCGCTTCGCGCAGCAGCGCGGGGATGCGCTCTCGCAAGACTCGCGCCTCGAAATCTGCAACCCGACGCTCTGCCTGCTTGAGATTCGCAACCAGCTCGGCGACACGAGTCGTGACCTGGTCGCGAGGCGACTTCAACGATGCGGAGAGTTCTGCGACGATACTCCGCTCGACGACAAGACTCTTGAAGGCGTCCTGCCCGACGAGTGCTTCTATTCGCCGATTAGACGAACCAACGGAACTCTCAGATGTGACGCTGACGAGTCCGACCTGCGAGCTCCGCGTCACGTGCGTTCCGGCGCACAGTTCTCGAGACCACGGGCCTCCGATGTCGACCATGCGAACAACCTCGCCGTACTTCTCACCAAACAGCGCCATCGCGCCCAGTGCCTTCGCATCATCCAGCGCCATCTCGCGAGTGACAACGTCATAGTCGGCAAGAATCGCGTTGTTCGCAATCTCTTCGATCTCAGACCGAGTTTCACGGGACAGTGCGTCGTTCCAGGTGAAGTCAAGACGCATGTATCCCGCCTTGTTGTACGAGCCACTCTGGTGCGCGGTCTCACCCAATGTTTCGCGCAAGGCGGCATGAATGAGATGCGTGGCACTGTGCGCCTGAGCGGCGGCGCGCCTCCAACTTCGGTCGACATGAGTGCTCGCTCGAGCTCCGACAGAAATGGTTCCGGCACGAACTCGCGCAGTGTGGCTCACCAAGCCCTTGATGGGTTTTTGCACATCCAAGACCTCGAGATCAAAACCTGGACCCGCAATGGAGCCGGCGTCAGATTCCTGGCCACCCGATTCTGCATATAGTGACGTGGCCGTCAGGATGACTTCCACGGTGTCCCCTTCGTTCGCGCTCGTGACCGGCACCCCCTCGAGGAGCAGTCCGAGAACCTCAGCTTCGGTGTCAAACTCGGTATAGCCGGTGAACACCGTCTCGCCCGCCGAACGCATTTCGCTGTACACACTCAGGTCAGCTAAAACCGACTTCTTTGCTTTGGCGTCTGCCTTCGCACGTTGCCGCTGTTCCGCCATCAGAGAATCAAACGCGCCTCGGTCAACCGACAGGCCGGCCTCCTCGGCCATTTCGAGGGTGAGATCGATGGGGAAACCGAAGGTGTCATGCAGCAAAAACGCTGTCTCACCGGGCAGTCGGCTCGCACCCTTGTGTTTTAGCTCCGAAACCGCGGTGTCAAGGATGGTCGTGCCGGAGGCGAGGGTCTTGAGAAACGCTTCTTCCTCGCCGTAGGCCGTCTGAGCAATTCGTGCATAATCGGCGTCGACCTCCGGGTACGCATCCTTCATTGCGTCGCGTGATGCCGTGAATAGCTCGGGGAATGTCACGGTGTCCACACCCAAAAGTCTCATTGCCCGCACCGACCTCCGAAGTAGCCGGCGCAGGATGTAGCCTCGCCCTTCGTTGGATGTCGTGACGCCATCGGACATCAGCATGAGCGAGCTTCGAACATGGTCGGCGACAACCCGAAGTCGCACGTCATTCTCGTGGTCCTTGCCGTAGGTGACTCCGGCGAGTGCAGCAGCGCGATCGAGCACCGGGCGAACCTGATCAATTTCGTAGAGATTTTCGACACCCTGCTTCAGAAAGGCAACCCGTTCGAGTCCCATCCCGGTGTCGATGTTCTTGTTCGGAAGTTCGCCAAGAATTTCAAACTCCGTTTTGCTCGTCCCCTCACCCCGGGCGTACTGCATAAAGACGAGGTTCCAGATTTCGATGTACCGGTTTTCATCGGCGATGGGTCCGCCTTCGACACCATATGCGGGACCCCGATCGAAATAGATTTCCGAGCATGGTCCGGCTGGACCCGGTTGACCGGTGGACCAATAGTTGTCCTCCTTGCCGCGTCGCTGGATGCGCTCCGCAGGCAGCCCCGCAATCTTGCTCCACAATTCGATGGCCTCATCGTCATCCTCATAGACGGTGACCCACAAGTCCTTTTCGGCAAAGCCAAGTCCACCGGATGCTTCCGGTGTGGTCAGTAATTCCCAGGCGAAACCGATAGCGCCCTCTTTGAAATAGTCTCCGAAGGAAAAGTTGCCGTTCATTTGGAAGAACGTGCCATGACGGGTCGTCTTGCCCACTTCTTCAATATCGAGAGTTCGGATGCACTTTTGAACACTCGTGGCACGGGGAAATGGCGCGGGAACGTGGCCCGAAAGATACGGGATGAACGGGACCATGCCCGCCACCGTGAATAGCAGGGTGGGATCGTCACTCACCAGCGATGCCGAGGGGACAACCGTGTGGCCATTATGAGCGAAGTAATCGAGCCAACGTTTGGCAATCTCGGCAGTCTGCATGTCGAGCGTTACTTGCCCTGACGCAGTTGTGCGTCTCGTGTGCGATAGCCGTCGACGACGGCTTCCTTCACACCAGAAACCGCAGAATCAACGTTGGCAAGAAACGCCTTACCCGATTCCGTCTTGCTCACCTCGTGCGCGATGACGAATCCGGCGACGACACCGAGCGAAATCAAAAGAATGTTCTTCATAACGCTCAAGTGTAGGCGAAAGGAACGAGGCGACTGATTCGCAACAGTTGCGAGCAGCCGCCTCGGACAAACCTCGGTCAGTGAAAGCTAACGGGCGGCGTAATACTCGACGACGAGCTGAACTTCACACGTCACGGGAACCTCGGCACGCTTCGGTCGACGAACCAACGTCGTGCGAAGTTTGTCAAGCTCCACATCGAGATAAGCCGGCACGGGAGGGAGGACATCCACGTGACCACCGGCTGCAGCAACCTGGAACGGTTCCATGCCCTCACTACGTTCCCGAACCTGAATGACCTGTCCGGGCTTCACTCGGAAGGAGGGTCGGTCAACAAGCTCACCATTCACGGTGATGTGACGGTGCACGACCATTTGGCGGGCCTGAGCCTGCGTGCGCGCGAACCCGGAACGGAGCACCAGTGCATCAAGACGCATCTCGAGCAACTCGACCAGGTTCTCACCGGTCAACCCTTCGGTGCGGCGGGCCTCTTGGAAGACGCGTCGCAACTGGGCCTCTCGAATTCCATATTGCGCGCGTAGGCGCTGCTTCTCGCGAAGACGAACGGCGTAGTCGCTGTCTGCCTTCCGCTTGGTGCGCCCATGCTCACCCGGCGCGTAGGGACGCTTCTCCAGATACTTAGCCGCTTTCGGCGTCAGCGGGATGCCCAGCGCACGCGAAAGACGGGTTTTACTGCGGGTACGTGACTTATCCGACACGATGTCCTTTCGGTTTTCACAAGATTGAGTCGCTCGTGAGACGCACGGGCGAGAAAAATGAGAGGTAGTGCCAGGAGCCCGGCTACAGGGCGATTCCCGATCTTTGCTTCTGAGTACGCAGCCGCACGCACGGAGAAGAAAATAGGCGTCACAATGCTAGCACTGTTGATTCCTAGTGCTCGCGCAGTATGCGCTGTATGCGTAGCCACCGTTCGCTCAGGGTACTTTCCATGCCCCGATCCGTCGGAACGTAATACCTCACATCACGGAGCTCCTCGGGCAGGTATGTCTGGGCTGCAATTCCATGGGGTGCGTCGTGTGCATAGATATATCCCGCCCCGTGTCCCAGACGTGATGCGCCCGAGTAATTCGCGTCGCGCAAATGAGCGGGAACAACGCCGCCTTTTCCCGAACGAACATCGTTGAGTGCCGCGTTGATTGCGACATAGGCCGCATTTGACTTCGGACTCAGGGCCAGAAATATGGTCGCTTCGGCTAACGGGATGCGCCCTTCGGGCATCCCAATCAGCGCAACCGCGTCAGCCGCAGCGCGTGCGATTTCTAGGGCTCGGGGTTCGGCGAGTCCGACATCCTCCGACGCCGAAATGACCAAGCGGCGAGCAATGAAACGAGGGTCCTCCCCTGCTTCGATCATCCGGGCCAAATAGTGCACCGCAGCATCGGCGTCGGATCCCCGAATTGACTTGATGAACGCAGAAATCACGTCATAGTGTTCGTCACCTTGACGGTCATATCGCAACAGGGCTCGGTCCACCACTTGTGAAACCATGTCTGCCGAGATGACAGTGTTTCCCTGAGCTTCAGCGACCCCAACACAGCCCTCCAGTGACGTCAGCGCGCGCCGGGCGTCGCCCGACGCGAAGAGCACGAGCGCCTCCCGCGCCTCCTGAGAAAGAGACAGTTCGCCAGCTAACCCCAATGGCGATTGCACGGCATGGTCAAGCAGAGTCGCAATGTCGTCGGGCGTGAGTGGTTCGAGTCGAAGGAGAAGGCTTCGAGACAATAACGGAGTGACCACACTAAATGAGGGGTTCTCGGTTGTGGCTGCCACAAGCGTCACGATTCCATTCTCGACGCCGGGCAGAAGCGCATCTTGTTGCGCTTTGTTGAAACGATGAATTTCATCAATGAAAAGCACCGTGGACGTTCCGTACATTTCTCGTGAGGTACGCGCCCGCTCCATGACGTCCCGAACATCTTTTACGCCCGCTGTCACGGCCGAAAGCTCGACAAACATCCGGCCTGATTCAGCCGCTATGACATGAGCAATGCTCGTCTTTCCGGTCCCAGGTGGACCCCACAAAACCACCGAAATCCCCGCGCGGGCCTCCGGATTGGCAAGTTGCGACAGTGGCGAGCCGGGAGTCACCAAATGCTGTTGACCCACGATGTCGCGCAATGTTCTCGGACGCATCCGGACGGCGAGCGGAGCGAGCGCCCCACCAATCCCCGGATTGTCACTCATCACGGTTCTAGGCTAACGGCTGACATCGCAGATCGAAGGCATGAGGATTGTCCCAAGTTCTCGCACTGTTTAGCAATCGGTTAGATTCGAACCTGCGCACAATTCACTGTCACCAATCGCAACGAAAAAGGGAAGCCGTGGCCACTTCGAAAAAGACCTCCAAGCTCGACCGCGTTTCTCGTGACCGCGTGCGCGCCTACGAAGCTCGGCAGCAGGTCCACACGCACATCATCGCTCGACGGCGGCGCGACAATCTCGTCGCGGTCATTTCCGTGCTCGTGGTGACCGCTGTGAGCGTTGGCGCGCAACTACTTCACGTAGCGATTGGGCCGGCAAGCCCGACGCCGACGCCGACGAGCGCGGCAAGCTCCACACTGATTCCCGATCCATCTCTATCGCAGAACAAAATGTGGAGCGGATCGCTCACGCTCAACGACGTCCCCCTTCAAGTTGAGCTGGACGGCGTGAAAGCGCCACAGGCGGTAGCGAGCACGATAAGCCTCGCGGCATCCGGTTTTTACAACAACGTACCGTGCCATCGCCTCACCACCGCGGGGATTTTCGTCTTGCAATGTGGTGACCCGAAAGGTGACGGATCGGGAGGACCCGGGTATTCCTACGGACCCATCGAAAACGCTCCCGCGAATGACGTCTTCCCGGCAGGCACCATCGCCATGGCTCGACAAAGCGGCAACGGTTCCAGTATGGGCAGCCAGTTCTTCATCGTGTACGCGGACAGCTCCATTCCGAGTGATGCGGCGGGCGGATACAGCA
>RFQD01000331.1 GCA_009925875.1 Microbacteriaceae bacterium
CTTGTCGGGGGCTCGACCAATGTGAACTCCTATGATCGTCCGACCAAGAGCGGAGGAAATGGTACGACGTATTCGTCGAACACCTCGACGACATATTACCTCGTGATTGACCTTGGCCAGAGTCGGACGTTCAATCGCGCGGTCTATTACCAGATGTTCGCCGATGGCAAGACGACCCATGCCGCGATGGATTATTCGACGAGTTTATTGACTTATTCCGATGCCGGATGGACACAGGCCCACGCGGAAGGTGCTCTCGATAACGTTGACCGGACCGGGCTCACAACAGGCTTGCTTTCAGGCACTCAAGGCAACCTTGTTTCGGACTTCAGCACGGTGACCGCGCGGTATGTCCGCCTCCGCCTCCGCAATACCGGTGCCTTCAACGACCCGTACTACGTCGAGTTGTACAAATTGAAATTGTTTAACAGCGCGGGCAGCATCCAGACCATCGCGGCAACAGGCGCGACCACCATCAGCCCGACGGTCAGTGAACCCGACTCGACTGTCACTTACCAATGGACCAACCAGACGCCGGGCGTTGGCACTGTGACGTTCGCGTCGCCGACGTCGGCCTCGACGTCAATGACCGCGAACACCGTCGGCACATACACTGTGCGACTCACCGCGACCAACCAGGTTGGCCTCAGTTCGTACATTGATTATTACTTGCAGTGGAATCCGACCGCCCCGACGATCACAATCGGATCACCCAGCCGCAGTGTCGTTGCTCCGGGCTACACCGTGACTTACATGGTCACTTACAGCGGATACTCCAGTACGTCGTTATCCTTGGTTACCGTCAATGGATCCGGGGCTAGCGCATCTGCGAGTGTATCCGGTGCGGGCAGTTCCTACGTCGTGACCCTGAGTTCCATCACCGGATCTGGAACCCTGTCGTTCACCATCCCCGCCGGGTCAGCCACGAACTACGGCGCGTCGGCGCCTTCGGCCACCAGTTCGACGGTCACAGTGGACAGTACGAACCCGACAATCACATCGCCTTCGGTCCCGACCCTTGGCAACACAGCGACGCCGACAATTTCATTCACCCTCAGCGAACCCGCCACCGTCGCCCTGTACAGCGCTTCAGGCTGTTCTTCAGGATCGCTCGGGACGCAAGTCTTCTCCTCGTCGGGCAACGTTTCGATGGCGACTTCCGCGCTGACGCCGAGCGACATACCGACGACGATATACGCCAGAGCAACTGACACGGCGCTGAATACCGGGGCGTGCGTAACCGTCGGGTCGTACACATACGATAATGTGGCACCCACAGTTTCATCGGTCACGTCATCAACGGCCAACGGTTCCTACAAGGCCGGCGATACCATTTCGATCCAGGTCAATATCAGTGAGGTTGTGACGGTTGATGGTACGC
>RFQD01000332.1 GCA_009925875.1 Microbacteriaceae bacterium
TCATCCAATGCCATTGACGCTAGTGAGGGGTAATTCAGCGGACTGCCAGAGAACGTCCAAGTTTTGTACAAAAAGTTTTGGTAAGACACGAGCCAATGTCGTGTTGTCGCGCCTCACGATAGCTCAGCTGCCTGTCATACCCCCGTCGATAGACTTGCCCGCATGGCGAACAACGACCTGCTGGTGTGGATAGATTGCGAAATGACGGGCCTCGACATGAACGTCGACGAGCTGGTTGAAATCGCCGTCATCGTGACCGACTCACAACTCACACCTCTCGATTCCGGACTTCAGCTGGTCATCAAACCGAACGACTCGGCGCTGGCAAACATGGGTGATTTCGTGCGCGAGATGCACACGTCGTCGGGTCTGATCACCCAAATAAGCGATGGAGTGTCGGTTGACGAGGCGGAAGCGACGGTGTTGGCCTACCTCGACAAATTTGTACCCGACGGCGTTAAACCACCCTTGGCCGGCAACTCAGTTGGCACAGACCGGGCATTTTTAGTGCGATACATGCCGGCGCTCGAGGCCCGACTGCATTACCGCACGATTGACGTGTCCACCATCAAAGAGCTGGCCCGTCGCTGGCAACCACGCGTCTATTTCAATGCTCCGCCGAAACGCAACGGACACCGTGCCCTCGACGACATTCGAGAGTCCATTCGTGAACTCGACTATTACCGATCCAGCCTCTTCGACGCCTCCGGAGAGGTCACCACAGAACAGGCACAGTCGGCCGCCGCCGCAATCGGCGAAAAGTACGCCGACCTCGTGTAATAGAATCGACCACGTCGCTCTCCTCGTGGGAGCTCATGGTGGGTATAGCTCAGTTGGTAGAGCACCTGGTTGTGGTCCAGGGGGTCGCGGGTTCAAGCCCCGTTACTCACCCCAAAAGAAATGCAGGCTCGACATCATCTCGAGCCTGCATTTTTGTCTAGAGCGCCGCGGATTGTGCCTATTCGTTTTCGTCTTCCGACTCGAACGGGTCACTCGTGCCAGCGTCGAAGCTGTATTTGACGTGCAACTTGCCTTGAATCTCGCGCGCTTCGAGTTCGTTATAGCGAAAAATGGATTCCAGTCCATCGACCAGGGCAACCACGCTGAGTTTGACGTCGTGTTTGCCGTGAACCAAAACGCGTTCTTCGGCGTCACCCGCGAGAGGACCGTCAACGAACTCAGCGGTGTAAAAAACGTCGTGTGCCTGTGAAGCTGTCATGCCGAATAGCCTAGCCAACGCAACGCACGTGTATCGACGCGTGCGACCCGGGAGTCTCGCGTTCCACATACCCGACGAACTGAGCGTCCCACTCGTCCCAGTGGGAGGCAAAGTCGTGACTCGAGTCTCGAGAAAGTGCACGCGAACGTCGCACCTCCTCG
>RFQD01000333.1 GCA_009925875.1 Microbacteriaceae bacterium
GGGCAGGCTGGTGGTCGAGCTTCCGCCATATCACCCTGCCCATGATTACGCCCGTTATTTTCTACAACCTGGTGCTCGGCATCGCCGGGAGCCTGCAGTATTTCCTTGTTCCGTTCGTGGTCAATGGCGGCAACGGGACGCCGGGCGGCTCCACGCTCTTCTTCAACATCCTGCAATACAAGACCTTCTTCAGCTACCAAGATCCCGGGTACGGCTCGGTACTCGCCTGGGTGCTGTTCATCGTGACGCTCTTCTTTAGCCTCGTGCTCTTCGGCACGCAGCGACGCTGGGTCTACTACGCAGGAGAGACGAAGTGACCACCATGGCGACTATGGGAAACGACGGCCTGACGGGGGCTGAACGCAAGGAGGCGAGGCGCCGCAAGACGACGCGCCGTCGGATCCTGACCACGTTTGTGGTCGCGATCCTCACCTTCGTCTTCTTCGCACCGATGATCAATCTCTTCTCGTCGAGCCTGAAAGACCCAGATCAAGCGGTCGCGACCGGCGCGCCAATCTGGCCCGCGCGACCGAAGTCAATCACCGTCGGCACAGAAACCTACACCATCTACAAGGTCCCCCTTGACGACGGCACGGTCAAGGAGCTCGCGCTGATCAAGTCTGGGCGCCAAGAGAGCACAATGGCCGACCCAGCCGACCTCACCAAGACGCTCGTGTGGAAGGGTTCGTGGCGAACCCTTGAGAACGTCTGGGAGTTCTCGTTTGCAATCGGCAACTATGGCGACGTATGGAAGCTGATTAACTTCCCGCAACTCCTCTTCAACACCATCGTGATTGCGATTATTGGGACGATTGGCACCGTATTGAGTTGCACTCTTGTTGCCTACGGCTTCGCGCGCTTCCGCTTCCCTGGTCGCGACCGCCTCTTTCAGGTCATGGTGGCAACGATCTTTATTCCTGGAACCGTAACCCTCATCCCGACATACATTTTGTTCTTGAATCTTGGCTGGGTGGGCACGTGGCTGCCGCTCCTTGTGCCGACGTTTGTCGCGAATGCGTTCGACGTTTTCCTTATGCGTCAGTATTTCTTAACCATCCCGCGCGAGCATGATGAGGCGGCCCAAATTGAGGGCGCCACCCCGATGGAGATCCTTCGCAACGTGATCATTCCGCAGTCATGGCCAGTGATCGTTGCTGTGACAATCTTCCACTTTGTCTATTCGTGGAACGATTACTTCGGCCCGCTCATCTACCTTGCCACGAAGCCCGAGCTGCAGCCGCTTGGCGTGGGACTCAACCGCTTCTCGGGTATTTATTACACTCGCGCCGGGTATGTCGAGGCGGCGACCATGCTTACCCTGATCATTCCTGTGATTCTCTTCATCGCCTTCCAGCGCTACTTTGTCCGCGGGGTGGTTGT
>RFQD01000334.1 GCA_009925875.1 Microbacteriaceae bacterium
CAATGCGCGCGAGAAGGCCGACGCCACCATCACGCGGGTCGCGAACCGGGACGACCTCCTGGCCGGGGGCGCCATCGTGATCACCTGCGACACGATCGTGGTCCTTGACGGGCACATCCTCGAAAAGCCCGCCGATGCGGCCGACGCCGCCAGGATGCTGGCCATGATCTCGGGCCGCACGCATACGGTGATTTCCGGACTCCGCGTTGTCCACGTGCAAGACGCAAAAACATTGAAGGACAAGGCTTTCAAGGTCGAAACCCAGGTGACGATCAAAAATCTGTCGAGGGAAGAGATCGTTGCCTACGTGGCCACGGGCGAGCCCATGGACAAGGCTGGGAGTTATGCGGCCCAAGGAATTGGCGCATACATGATCGAGCGGATCGACGGTTCCTACAGCAACGTCGTGGGCCTGCCCCTGACCGAGC
This sequence comes from Microbacteriaceae bacterium, assembly GCA_009925875.1. Classification (GTDB taxonomy): domain Bacteria; phylum Actinomycetota; class Actinomycetes; order Actinomycetales; family Microbacteriaceae; genus RFQD01. The sequence continues at coordinate 429 of RFQD01000334.1, forward strand.
TGGTCCAATGCCTGCGCGACGACTTCGGCGTTCACCTTTGGTGATTTTTCCCGTAAGTTGCCGGTCATGCGGAGCTGAAAATCGATGGCGCTGATCTACTTCACATCGGAAGACCTTGAGGTCGAGGTCGACGAGGGTATCGCCCTGGTCGACGTCGCGGTCGAGGTCGACTGCGATATCACGTTCGGCTGCAAGTCCGGCAGCTGCGGGACTTGCCGCGTCCGCGTCGTCTCCGGCATGGACAACCTCTCCCCCGCCTCCACGGAGGAAAAGGATTTCCTCGACGGTTTCGGCGCGCATCAGGACGAACGCCTCGGTTGCCAGCTCATGATCAACGGCGATTGCAAGATCCGTTACGTCGGCCTCGACGACTTGGAGGACTGACGGCACCGTGAGCACGAAAACGACGCGGAAATCAAATCGCGGGAAACATCCCGGTTTCTTTGAACTGGCAAAACGCCAGATCATGTTCCTCGATGGTGGAATGGGTACCCAGTTGCAACTGCGCGACCCGACCCCGGATGATTTCGGCGGTGCCGTCTACGAAGGCTGCAACGAACTTCTCTGCGACACGCGCCCGCAATGGATCCGCGAGATCCATGCGGCCTATCTTGACGCTGGCGCCGATGGCGTCGAGACCAACACGTTCGGGTCGAACGAGATCGTCCTCGCCGAGTACGGCATTCCGGAACGGACCTACGACCTGAATGTGACGGCCGCCAGGCTGGCGCGTGAAGTGTGCGACGATTTCACGTCGCGCCCGACCTACGTCATCGGCTCGATCGGCCCGGGGACAAAACTGATCACGCTGGGCCATGTCGATTACGACACGATGCTGAAGAGTTACCGCGCCCAGGCTCTCGGCCTCATCGACGGTGGGTCGGACGTCCTCCTGATCGAGACGGCCCAGGACATCCAGCAGATCAAGATCGCGATCCGCGCCTGCCGCGA
>RFQD01000335.1 GCA_009925875.1 Microbacteriaceae bacterium
CCCACTCTTTTCCCATGAACTCCAAGCCGTAGGGCGGGTCGGACACGACCGCCCCCACGCTCCCCTCGGGATGCTCGTGAAGCACGGCCACGCAGTCGCCATGCCGTAGATGGAGGGTGACGCTCATGGTGTGACCTTACCCTGCGAGCATCTTGTCTACGTCCTCGCCCACCTTGCGGGACTGCTCGACGGAGACGGCGTTGGTCGAGAAGATACGCCGACAGGGCCACAGAACCCCGGCGTAGAAGTCCTCAAAGGGCTGGTCGTCGCGGGACTTGAGGCATTGCAGTTTCAGAAGCGACTGCTGCCGCAGGTTGTCGTCCACCCACCCCGCCGTCACAATGTCCGACGAACGCTCGGCTTCGTTCGCGTAGGAGAGGTGGGTGAGGTTGTACCAAATCTGAAAGAGGGCGACGGTGGCGATGCCCGCGCCCCGGTTGAACGACATGCTGAACCGCTTCAAGTCGCGCAGCACCTCGTTGAGCCGCTCGGTCGTGGACGAGTGGTGGTGTCGCGGAGCCATGAGTCCCGCGTGGTCGGCAAAGACGAGCGATACGGTCGGGTCGCGGGAGTAGATGACCTCGGAGCGGTTCCGCAGGTCGGTCACGGTGAAGTCGGACTTGTCGGGGTCGGCAACCTCGATGTGAATGTTCCCGTACTCGTTCACGGGGTCGTTGAAGTCGGGAATGATGTTCCCTAGCGGGCAGCCGGTGTGGCAGAAGGGCACGCCGCAGTCCATGCAGCGGGCGCCCTGCGTCTTCACCTCCTCCGGGGCGAGGATCGTGAGGAACTCGTTGTAGTGCTTGAGGCGGTCGGTCACCGGCGCATAGCCCGAGACCTGTCGCTTGTACTTCATGAATCCGCGTGGCTCACCCATTGACGTTGGCCTCCACCTTCTTGGCGTCGTTCTGATCCTGTTCGGCGAGTTTGCGGAGTTCCGCAAGCGCCCGCTTGTAATCGATCGGCATCACCTTCACGAACTTCTTCTGCTCGCTCGGCCAGGCGGCGAGGATCTCCTTGCCCCGGGCGCTGTCGGTGTATTCGACATGCTTCTCGATCCGGCTCTTCACGTAGTCGAGATCGCCCTGGTCGAGTTCCTCGAGGGCCACCATCTCCATGTTGACCTTCGGGCGGAACGTGCCCGCGGCATCCCACACGTAGGCGATGCCGCCGCTCATGCCGGCCGCGAAGTTGCGGCCCGTTTCGCCGAGCACCACGGCCCGACCGCCCGTCATGTATTCGCAGCCGTGGTCGCCCGTGCCCTCCACGACCGCCTCGGCACCCGTCATGCGGGTGGCTTTGAGAGGAGAAGCAGAAGTTGCCATGGGAATCACGTTCCAATGAAAGTGGTGAGCGAAAAGAGA
>RFQD01000336.1 GCA_009925875.1 Microbacteriaceae bacterium
TCTCCATACGCTTCGTAGGCCTCGAGCATTGCAAACTCGGGACTGTGCGTCGAGTCCGCACCCTCGTTGCGAAAGTTCCGGTTAATTTCAAACACGCGTTCGATGCCACCGACAACCGCGCGCTTGAGGTACAACTCCGGTGCGATGCGCAAGAAAAGTTCCATGTCAAACGCGTTGGAGTGCGTGACAAACGGTCGAGCGGATGCACCTCCGTGCATCACCTGCAACATGGGTGTCTCCACCTCGAGAAAGTTGCGACTCGCGAACGTGGCGCGGAGCGATGACATGACGGTTGCGCGTGCGACAACCGTGGTGCGTGCCTGCTCTCGCACAATCAAGTCGAGGTATCGACTGCGAACTCGGCTTTCTTCACTCAATTCGTTGTGCAGGTTCGGAAGCGGCAAGAGCGCCTTGGATGCCACCTTCCAGGTCGTCACCATGATGGAGAGTTCACCACGGCGACTCGAAACCACCTCACCCGATACGAAAAGATGGTCACCCAGGTCGACAATTTCCTTGTAGCGATCGAGTGCTTCGTCGCCGACGTGATCGAGCGAAATCATTGCCTGAATTCGCGCACCATCCCCCGCCTGCAGGGTCGCGAAACAAAGCTTGCCCGTGTTGCGAGCAAAGACCACCCGTCCCGCGACTCCGGCGGTCACGCCCGTTGTGGCGTCGGCTTCGAGACCACCGAAACGTTCACGCAGCGCAGCAATCGAATCTGTGATCGGCACCGCAACGGGATACGCCTCGAGCCCCAGGTCGTTGAGCTTGTCACGTTTTGCCAGGCGCACAGCCTTTTGTTCGATGACTTCATCGGCACTCAGTTCGCTCGACGAAACATCGGATGGGGGCTGTGCAGTCATGCCCCCAAGTCTACTTCGACGAAAAAATGTCGACCGTGTCGAGGAGTCTTGTCGAGCCAACCCGCGCGGCCACGATGTATGTCACTCCTGCCGTTGACGCGGCATCGCAATCAACGCTCACGGGCGAGAAATCGAGGGGATTCACCGCCGCCAGATAATCCACATCGACACCTGGTTCAGCCTCGAGCACCGCACGCATGCGCGGCAGACTTTCCTCGGGATGCGCGGTCGCGAGCGACATCGCGCGACTGAGAGCGAGAGCATGGATTCGGTCTTCCGTCGAGAGGTACCGATTTCTGCTCGACATGGCCAGCCCGTCGGGTTCGCGCACCGTGGGCGCGACCACCAAGCGCAGGTTCGGGTAATGATCGGTGATGAGCCGACGCACGAGAAACACCTGCTGGGCATCCTTTTGACCAAAAATCGTGACGTCGGGGCGAACCATGTCAAAAAGTCGTGCGACAACCGTCAACATGCCGTCGAAATG
>RFQD01000337.1 GCA_009925875.1 Microbacteriaceae bacterium
GTGGCCGGCGCGAGATCGGCCAGCGTGGTGCAGACCGCGTGCAGCACGGTCGCATCGGGCTCGCCGATGTCGCCGTCGATCCGCCGATGGAACACGACCTTCCAGTCGGTGTCCTCGGCGGCGCGAAGCGTCCACTCGTCGGCCCACTTCGGTTCGTGCCGGGCGATCTTGCGGAGCAAGCCTCGGCCGGTGTTCGTGTCCAGACTTGCGGACTGGCAAGTGTGATTGATGCTCATTGCTGAATCTCCTGGGTGGCTTCCAACTGCTCGATCACCTGAATCGCTGCTTCGCCGGCCTCGATCTTCCTCGCCGAGACGTAGACCTGGACTGCACTGAACCCGTCGTCGCCCCCGCATTCGACGACGCACTCGTCGTGCGACGTCCAGAAGAAGCCCGACAACTCCCGCAGTTCCGCGAGCGTGTACCGCTGCGTCCGCTTCGCGAGCAAGTCGCGAACGTGGTCGTACTCGCGGCCCCGATCGTTGTCGCGGAAGTTGCGGACGACCGTGGCCTTGTAGATGCCGATGTCGTGCAGTAGGTGGTAGGTCTTCATGGTTGCTTCTCCAGGTTTCAAGAGTTGGGAACAGCCCACGACGGAATCGACTGAAGGCACTGCTTCGCGTGCGCTTTCGAGAGGGCCGGCGTCGCGATGGGGTGTTGCCCCGCAGCCTCGACGTCGTGGATGTAGAACCAGCGACGGCCTCGCTTGAAGTACACGCCGTGTCCGTGCCGCACGTTCTGCTCGTCGCGAGCCTGCTTCACCTTGCGGGTGACGTAGGCCACGGCGGCCGCCTTCGCGGCGTCGAGCGTGTCGAAGCGGCGATGCCGGCGGGTGGTCTTGTTGCGACGGGCGGCGTACGGAGACCAGACCTCGGTCTGGTAGATGTAGACACCCTCGCAGAGCCTGTAGATGTAGCCCAGCCGCTGCCTGGGCAGTTCGTCGCAGCGAACGTCGTGCCAGTCGGGCGTTTGGCTGCTCAGGTTGTGGTCGAAGTGGATGTTCACGGGTGTGGCTCCTGGACTTGGACTTGGACTCAAGAGTTACGCTCGGCATACACGGCACGGATGATCTCGATCGCCGCAAAGAGCGACCACTGATCCAGGTCGAGGTCGAGCCGTCGCTTGGTAAGGCCTTCGTCGTCCTTGACCCGGATGCTCACGCTGTACGGCTTTCCTCCGTCGCTGAGAGAGTACAGCCTGACCTCGACGTTCTCATGCCTGTAGAAAGGATGAGCGCCGAACTCCTTGCCGTCGTCGTCGAACTTGTAGCCCCAGGCGGTCAGGGCTTCGGCGATGCTTGTGACTTCGGAGATGTTCACGGGTGGGCTCCTCGGGGCTAGGGGTGGTAGTG
>RFQD01000338.1 GCA_009925875.1 Microbacteriaceae bacterium
GTGGAGGACTCGACCTCGAGCTCACGGCAAACGACGGACCCCACACGCTTCACGGCGGAACGAGCGGCCGACTCGACAATCGGGAGTGGTTGACCGAGCCGGCGGAGGATGAGCGCGGCGTCGGCTACACGTTTCGCACGGAGAGTGCTGCGGGCGACGGTGGATATCCGGGAAACGTGCGGGTGGCATCCACGTATCTGTGGTCCGATGACCACACGTTGACCTGCGAAATGCGAGCAGTTGCGGATGCGGACACGCCCATCGCCCTGACACAGCACGCGTATTGGAATCTCACGTCGGGCGGGCGAGGCACTGTCGTTGATGATGAGTTGTGGATTGCGGCTCGCGACCGCGTCGGGATGACTCACGACCTCGTGCCCACGGGTGACATCGTTTCCGTGGCAGACACGGGTTTCGACTTCACGCAGCCACGGCGAATCGGCGCTTTGCTCCCGTCGGGCACGGGGGTTCCGTGGCCGGGGATTGATCACACCTATCTGCTCGATGACAGGGTGCTCCCGCTGCGTTCTCACGATGCACGCTCGGCGTGGCAAACCTCTCCCATCGCGACGATGTTCTCCTCCTCCACTGGTCGTCACCTCGAACTTTTCTCGACGGAACCCGCGTTGCAGATTTATCTCGGCTGCCATTTGGATCATCTCGCCGGACGAGATGGCGCCGTGTATGTCGCGGGCAGTGGTGTGTGTTTCGAAACCGTGAGATTCCCCGATTCGCCATTGCTTCCGCAACTCCCGAGTGTCGTTGTGCCCGCCGGTGAGGAGTACGTGCAGGAGTCGGTGTACCGGTTTTCTGTTCGCTAAGAATTTCTGTATTCGCTTGCTGATCTAAGTCGGCGTTGCGGGCGCCTGCTCGGTGCTTTTTGGAGCAACGCGATGTCTTTTGCGCGATGACGCGATCAATTGCACCAATAGAGGCAGAAATTTCTCCTTCACTTGCGTTATGAATACGTAACTGTATACACTCATGAACACAGGTTTGGGTCATTCTTATGACGACGAATGCGACAGGAGAAATGTAGTGGCGAGACAATCTCATGCAGACGGAGTAACGGGTAGCGCCTTCCTTCGGGGCCAGATTCTTCGCGAGCTCGGGACCGCAATTGGTCCCAACAACGTCAGTGTTGGCGAGGACGAACTTCAGGCCAGTGCCGCTGACTGGTCGTGGATGTCGAAGTTTATGTCACACCAGGGACTCAAACAGCCCGCGCCCGACTTTGTCGTTCGCCCGGGAAGCACGCAGGATGTTTCCAAGGTTGTCCGAATCGCTGCCGACTACAAGGTTCCATTGATTCCACGCGGAGGCGGTTCGGGCACCCAGGGTGGAACATT
>RFQD01000339.1 GCA_009925875.1 Microbacteriaceae bacterium
CGTGCACAATTGGATTTTCTGGGTAGGTAAAAAGTGACCCGATGGTCACGCCGAGGACATCACAGATCCTTAAGAGAACGGGCACCGAGACGCGGGTCTTGCCCCGTTCTGCCAGACTGAGGAATCCTTTCGAAACGCCGGCCCGTTCGGCAACGGCTGTGACGGATAACCCTCGAGCTAGTCGTCGTTCGCGAAGCTGTGGACCTACGTCTTCCATCCCATGACTGCGTTCCCCCACCGATTCCACAGCGACATTCTCTCGCAGCGGGCGAAGAAAAGGTTGTGGCAACCGCAAAAAGAAGCCACGATGTGTTTAGTGGCGTTAAACGCTGACACGCGCGGCGCAAACATTGGAGTTCGCATGCAAGCAGTTGTCTTCGACGGTGCGAATGTTCGTGTCACGACAGTCGACCTCGCCGAACCCGGTCCCGGCGAAGTACGGGTGAGGGTTGCGGCTGCCGGTGTCTGTCACTCGGACCTGCATGTCCTTCGCGGTGAGTGGGATGTTCCTCTGCCTCTCGTGATGGGACACGAAGGGTCGGGTATCGTCGACGAACTGGGAGAAGGTGTCACATCGCTGTCGATCGGCGATCACGTCGTTCTCTCGTGGGTGCCAAGCTGTGGCACCTGCCGGTATTGCCTGCTCGGTCGCCCCGCTCAGTGTGAGTTAGTTGCGAACGTCGTCGCGCCCGGCGGTGTGCTCTACGACGGCTCGAGCCGCCTATCGAAAGATGGCGAGGTTGTTCACCATTATCTTGGCGTGTCATCGTTCGCCGAGATGGTCGTCGTTCCCCAGTCCGGCGCAATCAAAGTGCGATCGGATGCCCCGCTCGATGCCATCGCACTCATCGGCTGCGCGGTCGCAACGGGTGTTGGTGCCGTGAGGAACACCGCGAACTTCGTCGCCGGATCGACGGCGGCAGTGATTGGATGCGGCGGAGTTGGCCTGTCCGTTATTCAAGGGGCTCGCCTTGAGCGGGCGAGCGTCATTCTCGCGGTGGACATAGCGCAGGAGAAGCTCGACGTGGCGACAAAGTTGGGTGCAACCGTGACCCTGCTTGTCACACCCGGCATGTACGTGCCTGACGCAATGAAAGCATTGGTTCCGCAAGGCCTAGACTACGTGTTCGACGCAATCGGAAAGATCGCCACAACCGAGCAAGCCATTGCAGCACTCGGACTCGGCGGTAGTGCGGTTGTTGTTGGTCTTCCGCCGACGGGACAAACTGCGAAATTTGACCCCCTCGCGCTGGCCGAGGCGGACCAAAGAATTCTCGGCTGCAACTACGGTTCAACGGTTCCCGAACGTGATATCCCGCGACTCGTTGACGAGCTTGTGGCGG
>RFQD01000340.1 GCA_009925875.1 Microbacteriaceae bacterium
ATCAGGAAGAACACAAGGGACACTGAGCGGAGGCCTGACGGAGATCAGCAATGGCACATACGATTGACGCATCGAAATACAGCAACACCGTGAAATGGGAAAAAACCATTTCGGATGTGAATGACGAGATCCTCGTCAACCTGCGTAACCCGCACCCGTCGTTCTACGTGGCGTTCGCCATCGCGGCGCTGGCCTTGTTGACCGCGATTGGATTCGTCGCGGCCCACACGATTGTGGGTCTCGGCCTGTGGAACTTTGCTCCGCCGCTTTACTGGGCCGTGGACATTACGAACTTCGTCTTCTGGGTCGGTATCGGTCACGCAGGTACCCTGATTTCGGCAATCTTGTTCTTGTTCCGCGCGAAGTGGCGGAACACGGTCAACCGCAGCGCCGAGGCCATGACGATTTTCGCGGTGATGTGCGCCGCGGTGTTCCCGCTGATTCACATGGGACGCATGTGGGTTGGCGCTTACTGGGCCCTGCCGCTGCCGAACACCAACAACCTGTGGGTTAACTTCCGCTCGCCGCTGGTGTGGGACGTGTTCGCGATCTCGACCTACTTCACGGTCTCGTTGTTGTTCTGGTACATGGGCCTTGTCCCTGACCTGGCGACCATTCGCGACCGCAGCAAGGGCTTCAAGCGCCTGGTCTACGGATTCATGTCCTTCGGTTGGCGTGGCACGGTGAAGCAGTGGTACCACTATGAGGCTGGTTACGGTTTCCTCGCGGCTCTTGCCACCCCACTTGTGCTCTCGGTTCACTCCGTCGTTTCCTGGGACTTCGCGATGTCGATCCAGCCTGGCTGGCATACGACGATCTTCCCCCCTTACTTCGTCGCGGGTGCCATCCTTTCCGGTTGCGCCATGGTTTACACGCTCCTGATCCCTGTGCGTAAGATGTTCCGGCTCGAGAAGTACATCCTGCCGGAGCACCTTGAGGCTTGCATCAAACTGACGCTGCTGACGTCGACCATCGTGTTCTACGCGTACGCGATTGAATTCTTCGTCGCGTGGTACAGCGGCAACACTTACGAATGGGCGCTGTTTGAGAAGCGCGCGACGGGACCTTACTCGTTCTACTTCTGGACGATGGTATTCTGTAACTGCATCTTCCCGTTGGCGTGGTGGTCAAAGCGGATCCGCAACAACATTGCGGTCTCGTTCGTGATTGCCGTCCTCGTCAACGTCGGCATGTGGTTCGAGCGCTACAACATCATCGTCTCGAGCCTTGCGGAAGATTTCCTTCCTGGTTCGTGGGGGCATTTTGAGCCGGGACTTTGGGAGATCGTCATCACGACCGGCAGCTTCGGGTTGTTCTTTGT
>RFQD01000035.1 GCA_009925875.1 Microbacteriaceae bacterium
TCTGGCGTCCACGCGTGATTGTCGACGACCGCGTGGTCTGGGTCGTCAACGTGGCCCGCACATGGCGGATTCCACTGGCCCAATTGACGAGTCTGGAAGTGCGCTTCGGGGTGACATTGGGAACCGACGTGGGCACCGTGACCGCATGGGCTGCGTCTGCTCCCGGTCGGCACGAGGCGCTCCGGCTCAGCCGAGCCGACTTTGCCACTCTCCCTCGACGCTCCGGGGTGGGTCAGTTCGCCCGACCGGCGGAAGCTCTCAGCACGGAAAGCGGCGCCGCGGCGTTTGTGATCGCCCAGCGATGGAGCGACGTGACGATGGACGACGTGCCCCGGCCGAATGACGCTCCCGACACAGGAGATTCGGTGACGCGAAACTGGCACACGGTGTCGTTGGTCGTGACCGGCCTTCTCGCTGTGGCTGCCATTTTCACGGCAGCACTCCCCTAACGTCTGCAAACCAACGCCCATCATGCGGAGCCACCCTGCTTCGCCTTCGCGAGGGCGCGCAGCGACGGCATGCGCTTTTGACGTGGATCAAATGCGTCACGCAGTCCGTCGCCAATGAAGTTGACACACAACGCGATCGCGATGATGAAGAAGCCGGGCCACCAGAAGAGCCACGGACGAGTCGAGAAGGCGACTTGGTTTTCGCTGACGATTTTTCCGAGCGAGGTGTCAGGCGATTGCACGCCGTACCCGAGGAAGCTCAAACCCGTTTCAATGAGGATGGCCGCTGCCATCAAGAGTGTGGCGTTGACGACAATGACACCGATGGCGTTCGGCAGGATGTGCCGGAAGATGATCCGGCCATCACGAGCGCCAGCCACGCGCGCCGCGTCGACGAACTCGCGTTCGCGCAGAGACAAGAACTCCGCCCGGACCAATCGAGCGAGTCCGGTCCACACGACGGCACCGAGAACCAGAGCCAAAACCGGAGCACCGGCAATGCCGACCGTGCGCCCCAAGACGGCACCAATCACAATGACGGGAATCGTGATGACAATGTCGGTGAATCGCATCAACGTGCCATCGACGACACCCCGGTAATAACCCGAGATCGCACCGATGACGGTCCCCAGGAACGTGCCGATGAAGCCCACAATCACCATGATCATGAGGGATTGCTGCGTGCCGCGCATGACCACTGCAAAAATGTCGCGACCAATCTCATCCTGACCAAACGGATGATTGCCCACCACGAAGTGGAACACGTCTAAGGTTGGCAACCCGTTGTTTTCGAGCGCCACCGCTTCGGCCCAGTCGTATTGCCACCAGCCGGGGACTCTCCAGTCACCAATCACAAAGCCCACCGACGTGAACGCGAGGAGCACGATGGCGGCGAGGACAATCATCGAAATCACCGCACCGCGGTGTCGCGAGAAGCGCCGTCGAACGATCTGTCCCTGACTAAGTCCCTCAACTTCTTTGAGGGCGATCGCGTTTTCGTTCGTTTCCTCTGCGATGCTCGGTGCCGGCTCTGGCATCGGAGGTCGAGTGCCGCGTGTCATGACAACCTGATTCGAGGGTCGAGGCCGGCATACACAATGTCGGCAATGAGATTGAACAGGATGGCGAGCGAACCGGTCACGACGAAGAAGGCCATCACGGGATTCGGGTCAACGTTGTCGAGACCGTACTGAAAGAGAGCTCCCATTCCTTTCCAGCCAAATACACGCTCGGTGATGACGGCCCCACCGATGATGCCGCCGATGTCGAAGGCCACAATCGTGGCAATCGGAATCAGGGCGTTCCTGAATCCGTGGCGCACAACCACCGTGCGTTCCGTGAGTCCCTTTGCTCTCGCTGTGCGAATGTAATCGTGATTCATCACCTCGAGCAGGCTCGCCCGCGAGTAGCGCGTGTAGGTCGCAAACGAGATGAGTATGAGGGCGATGGTGGGCAGGAGCAAGTGCGTGAAGGTGTCAAGCATATGCACCCACATGGAGCCCTCGAGTCCCGGTGTCATCGCACCAATGGTGGCAATCGGTCGACCCTTGACGCGCTCCGAAGCCGAGTAGTCATCCCAGACGTACATCAGACGGTCGATCGTGATGAGCAAGCCCATGACGAACGCAACAATCACCGTGGTGCGTGCGACCGGTGCGCGATCAGGTTTGCCGAGTCGCCAACCAATGAAAAATGCCGCAACGAGAGTCACAACGGCAAGTAAGGCAAAACTCCACGGTTGCAAATAGAACGAGAATCCGTAGAGGAACGGGAAGTAGATGGCCACGCCAATCCCGACAACGATGAGGGCCGCCGTCAAGGCGCGACGATTGCTCAGCCCGTTGGAAATTCCCGTCACTCCGAACGCGATTGCGGTACCCGTTATCGCCAGCCCCAGCACGCCGATGTGCGGATACGTAAACCAGTTCGTCAACTTGAGATAGGTGAGCATGCCGGCCGTCGCCCCGAGCGCCGCCAGGAATGTCCAGAGGCGGTTCCGGCCAGAGAACGGCAGAATGGCCGCCCACAGCAGTGCCGCGATGGGTGATGCCACCGCGACAAACCACCACGGTATGTCGGGGCTCGAGAGAAAGTCGTTGAAACCAATGGCGAGGTACTGCTTGAGCAGCACGGCAACCCAGAAGATGGGGAGGGAAAAGAACAAGAACGAGATAAACGTCACGCCGTAGTCATAGGAGCTGTACTGGCGAAGTGCCGTCGTAATGCCCACGATGAGCCCCAACACGATGGCGGTCAAGGATGCGAACGTGACGAGTTGCAACGTTGAGCTCGCGGCTTGCCCAAGCAGCACCGTCACGGGCTGATTCTGAATCGTGACACCGAGGTCACACTGCCCGATGAAGCACTTACCCACGCCGCCGAGCCAGATGAAGTAGCGCAGGTAGACCGGAACATCGAGGTGTAACAGAGCCGTCCTCGATGCGATGAGTTGAGCCTTCTGCGGGGACGTGCTCGTACGGAGGTCGGCGAGCGGGTCTCCCGAGAGTGCCGTCAGCACGTACATAATGTACGTCGCCGCGAGAAAAATCACGAGCGAGGCGATGAGCCGTCGAACGACAAACGACGTCATGTTCCTCCCTCGGTGGTGGTTGTCCTCATGCTAGTCAGGAAACAGTGCGGGCGTCAGAGTTTTCTCTGACGCCCGCACCTATTTGGGTTTATTCCATTGCGTTGTTACTGCGCTGCAGCAACGGGCTCCCACTCCCAGCAGTTCCAGAAGATTGTCGGCGACAGGGGTCCCTGCGAGACATTCTTGATCTTGGTCTGGTCGTAGGCGGTGACCGCCGGGAACTGGAACACGGTGACTCCGTAGAAGTCCGACCACAGGATCTTGTCGATCTGCGTTTGAAGGTCGATCTGCTTGGCCGGGTCGAACTCCGAGTCGAGCTGGTCGAGCAACTTGTCTACCTCAGGGTTGCTGTAGTAGTTCAAGTTGTTGATGCCGTCCGTCTTGAACGTGGGGCTGCTGTTCGTCACTCCGAGGCTGGTCGACTGCCAACCGAAGAGCGAGGCGTCATAGGCACCCGGCGTTCCGAGAAGTCCACCCCAGTCCTTGCTCGAGCAGTCAGTGACGTTGAAGCCCGCGAGGGCACCCGACTGCTGAATCAGAGCAAACTCGTTCGCGCGACGAGGGTTCGTGGCGCTGAAGAGCATGCAGACCTCGGGGTTAGCAACTCCCGACTCAGCAATCAGCGCCTTGGCACCCTCGATGTCGACGTCGGCATATGCGGACGACCCGTTGTTCGCAACCGACTCGTCGTAACCGGCCGCACCGGGCAGGAAGAGTTGCGAGTTGCGGACCTGTGCGTCTGCGTTGAGCGGAACGATCAACTTGTCGACGATTTCCGAGCGAGGGATGATCTTCATGAAGGCTTCCCGAAGCTTCGGGTTGTTCATGGTGCCACTCTTGCCCTTGTCGAACTGCAGGTCGATGTGCTCGTAGGTGCCTTCGATTCCCAACAGCGTCGTGACGTCGAGAGCCTTGAGAGCGTCCGCCACGTCGGAGGTTGCCTGGGGCGAAATGATCTGAACTTCGCCGTTCTGCAACGCCTGGACGGCGGCCATCGGGTCGGTGATGAATCGAACCGTGATCTCTTCAACCTTGGGCTTGTGCGCACCCGCGTACTGCGGGTTCGCCGTCATCGTGATGTACTGGTCGGCCACGAAGTCGCTGATCACGTACGGTCCATTGGCCACGAGCAGCTCGGGGTCAGTCGGCATCTCCGTGAAGTTGTACGCGGTGTTCCAGAAGTTGGAGATCTTGGACAGCGCGGTCGTGTCCTTGTCTTGGATGGCCTTGATGACCGCCGCTGCACCGTCAGCGTTGGAAGTCGCGCCCAGCGCCTTCTTGCCGATGATGTGTGCAGGCAGACCGACACCGAACGCGAGCTCCCAGTCAACATAGGGCTTCGAATAGGTCAAGGTGACCGTCTTGCCGTTGTTGCTGATGACGGGAACCTCAGTCACGAGACCGAGTCCCGAGGGGTTCGTGGGGTCGGCACCCGAGTCAAAGTAGACGATGTTGTCGGGCTGCTTGCCATTCAACTCGCCCGTTTCGGGGTCCATGTACTCCGTCGGGTCGAACGTGGTGTCGTTATACGCTCCACCGACGGCGACCCAGTTGAGCAACATGTCGGCAGCGGTCACCGGTTCACCATCAGACCACTTGGCCGTGTCGGCAACCGTGTACTCGACCACTAGTGGGTCATCAGAAATCTTCTTGTAAGTTCCGAAGGACTCGTCCTTCACCAATTCGGGAACATCGTTGTAGTAGTTGAACGAGGAACCCGTCATATAAATGATGTTGGCGTTTGCCGTGGCGTTGCCGTACGTGGTGCTGCTGTTGTACGAGTAGAACGGTTGGTTCCATGCCACAGCAAGACTCGATCCGGACACAACCTCCGACTGGGGGGCGCAACCGGTGAGTAACAATGCCGCCACACCTGTAACAGCTAGTAGTTTCGCGAAGCGTGCTTTCTTCATGATTCTCCTTTCGCGAATGGTTCTTGATGGAATGCGCCAAATTGGCAACACACGCTCAGACTAAGACTCGCGAGGCACGTTGAGTATTGCCGTTATCGCTTCGTTACAAACTTCGTCACCACGTCTCCTGCTTATACTCAGGGCGTGACGCAGCACATCCCCACATGGACACACCGGCAGTCGACCAGGAGAAACTGGTACGAGATCATCCTCGTATTGGGGCTTTCCCTTGGTGCATCGGCGGTCTATTCGATCGTGGCACTCCTTCGGCGACTGGCGGCAACCGAGGCATTGGCTGATCAAACCGCAACGATCAATCAGCCGCTCGCCCAAGACGCGATTTTCGATCTTGTGTATCAGTTGCTCGGCATTGGCTTTGCGATGTTTCCCGTCGCACTGGCGATCTACCTCCTGTGGACACCCCAATCAAGTCCGTTTCGAGCCATTGGACTGGACTTTCGCCGCCCCCTGCGAGACCTCGGCACGGGAGTGGGACTCGCCGCGGTCATCGGGATTCCGGGGATTGGGCTCTACCTCGCGGGGCACGCACTGGGAATCACCGTCACGATTGTTCCTACCGCGCTCAATACCTACTGGTGGACGACTCCCGTGCTCGTTCTCGCCGCTCTGCGGGCTGCGCTCGAAGAAGAAGTGATCGTTGTTGCGTTTCTCTTTGCGAAGATGCGTCAGCTCGGACTTCGTCCGTGGGTCATCATTCTCACGAGCGCATTGCTTCGTGGCAGCTATCACCTGTATCAGGGGTTTGGCCCCTTCGTGGGAAATGCCGTAATGGGCGTTGTCTTCGGTCTCGCGTATCAGCGTTGGGGACGCGTCATGCCACTCGTGATTGCTCACTGGATACTCGACATTGTCTCCTTCACCGGGTACGCGATCGTGGCATCTCTTGCCCCGGGCTTCTTGCCGGGCACATAGCTCCCGTCGCCCCGTCATTGCTCGACGAACATCTGGCATTCGCATCGCGTAACGACTAATTTTTTAGACGTGAGACCACGCCTCTTCGTTCGCCTCGTCACGGGGTTGCTGTTGGCCGGTGCGGCCGTCGTGGCGACGAGTGCCCCCGCACTCGCGATCTCTGCACCCACCTTCGTCACCCCCGACGGAACCGTCGTCACCGTTCAACCGGATGACAAGGGAAACCAGTCGTGGAACGTCGAGATCTCCAGCACCGCACCCGCCGACGCCGTGTGGGGATGGTATGTGTTCTCGTGGGAGAAGAGTGACGGCGGAATGTGGTCGTCACCCGAGGAACTGGAAGCCGCAATGTCGGGCATCGTGGCGTGCGAATTGGACTACTTCAACACGGTGATCTCGGGCGACGCACCGCCTCCCGAGGGAGAAATCTTTGACCCGTGCATCTCGGAGGGCCCGATTCCGGCCACGGCGTTCGAACGCTCATCCACCACTCTGAACGTTCCACACGCGCCCGGTTCCGATGGCACGCAAACAATTTTTGGCGTCGGCATGACCTGCAACATCAACGCCCAAGTCATCAGTGGCTGGATGAGCGGCGGAGTTCCCTCCGTCGGCTTTTGTGACATGGATTACAGCTCGCCGAGTTATCTCACGGTGCGATTTGATGAGGCAACGCCCTTGCCGGATACGACGGCGCGAACCTCCACGGCACTCGAGGCGAACTCGCGACCTCGCGGCGTCTCCAACAGTGACTACGCCAGCCTGAATCCCGATGCGGCTCCCGGATCGTTTTTTGCGCCAACCGTGTTCAGCGGATTGCGCGAGTTCGGTCTCCCCGTTGAGGAGGCCGTGCGCTTGGGCACGACGGCCGGTGCCACGCTCGTGTTGGCCGCCCTCGTCGCCTTGCCAACCGAATTGATTAATCGTTCCCTCGACGAACTTCGTCTCGGTGGTCGACGTTCGAAGGCACAACGTCGTGACGATGCCGAATCAACAACCGAACCGGTGCGGCCTGGCGGATGGGCACGCGTGCGGGCCATCTTGTTCGGGAAGGTCTACGGCTTCCTCGCGTTTCTGATTCTCTTGGTCGCGAGCATCGTGGCCAGTGCGGCGAATACCGACTTCGGACTCAACTGGCTTTCGTTGCGCATCGCGTCGGGGCTCTTCATCGGATTTCTCGTCATCAATTACGGCGCAACGCTCTTGGGCTGGCTCGTTGCGAGAAAGAGTGCGCCCGGTTCGCGTCCTCGACTTGCCGCGCGCCCGGTCTTCTTGATCATCATTTTGGTCACCGTCATCGGCGCACGATTGATCGACATCGAACCGACCGTCATCTTTGGTCTCATTTTGGCGGTCGACTTTGGGGTTCAGCTCAGTGATGCAGCGACCGCTCGCATGGCCATCGCCGAATCAATTTGGATGATGTTCGTCGGACTGTGCGCCTGGGGTCTCTATCTGGTAACCGCACCAATCACCGCGTTCTTCGGTCCTCCCGTGTCGATCGCCGTGGGAGAGTTTCTTGCCATGGTCTGCGTGGAGGCACTCAGTGTGCTCCCGCTGATTTTGTTACCCGCAAGCCCGATGCCCGGTTTTGAATTGTTCCGCTGGAACAAGTGGGTGTGGGGAGTGTTTTTCATTCTCGGTCTGACGGTCTTTTCGTTCGTGTTGGTGCCCATGCCCAGTGCGTGGTCGCGCGTCAACGAACCGTTTGCACTGTGGGTCGGGCTCTTTGTCGGCTACGTGATTGTGGCACTCGCCGTGTGGCTCGTGGTGCACTTGGTGAATCGACGCAACGCGCGACGCGAAAAAGAGGTTGCCAAATCGGCTTAGGCTCGTCTCATGCGTCTTCGCCCTGCCTCCGTCGTAACCGTTATCCTCGTCGCCACTCTGACCGTTGTGGGTCTGACCGCGTGCTCGCCGCTCGGCACATCCAGCGGGGCGGATGCGCTGGCACATCTGACCGCGGCTGTCGACGATTCGGTCGCGAAGTTCGACAACGAGGGTGGCACCGAGACCGTCACGTTCGGCGACTACCACAACCTGCTCATCTTTGACCCGGCGGCTCCCGCGGGCGAGCGTGTTGCCACCGCCAAACTCACGGACAACTCCCTGCCCTTGTTCACGAGTGAGGACGCAATTTCGATTCACGCTCTGGCGAGCATCCTGCAAAATCCGATCGTGACCGGGGCCCAATTCTCCGAAAAGGGAAACCGGTTTCGCATCGTGGGTGACAAGTTCGTCATCGAAGTGGTCGTCGACAACGGTCTCGTTACGCAGAGTGCCGTCGTGGGAGCAGCCTTCGGCTCGGACACTCCGCAATCGGTCGTGACCGCGTACGGTTTGAGCGAGGACGTCAAGAAACTCTTCGCTACGGCCGTCTACCCGAGTGCGACTCCGACTCCGACCCCGACGCCCTAGTTTTCGAATGCCTCCGGTGGCGGGCACGCGCACACGAGGTTGCGGTCACCAAACGCATTGTCAACGCGACGAACCGGGGGCCAATACTTGCCCCGCACCCGTTGCGTTCGCGTCACGGCATCAAGCTTGGGCGCGAACGGGTAGACGGCAGTCTCACGCGAGTACGGGTGAGCCCAGTCGCCGGAAATCGACGCCGCGGTATGCGGAGCGTTGACGAGCGGGTTGTCATCCGAGGGCCAGACACCCGATTTGACGGCGTCGGCTTCGGCGCGAATCGAAATCATCGCCTCGATGAATCGCTCAATCTCCACGAGGTCCTCGGACTCGGTGGGCTCGACCATCAGCGTTCCAGCCACGGGGAAGCTCATCGTGGGAGCGTGGAAACCGTAGTCGACGAGACGCTTGGCCACGTCGTCAACAGAAATGCCGGTTTCGGCAGTGAGGGGTCGAAGGTCGAGGATGCATTCGTGAGCCACGAGCCCGTTTTCCCCCGTGTACAACACCGGGTAGTGATCGGCGAGACGAGAGGCAATGTAGTTGGCCGATAACACCGCCGAAGCTGTGGCGGCGCGAATGCCATCGTCGCCCATCATGCGCACATAGGCCCATGAGATGGGCAGGATGCTCGGGCTACCGTAGGGCGCCGACGAAACCTGCGCGCCGTCGTGACGCACGGTCGAGACGGTCGTTCCTTCGACGAGCGCGTGTTGCGCATCCTGCATCGCAAAATGCCCAGGGAGGAACGGGGCGAGGTGTTTCTTAGCCGCGACCGGGCCCACACCCGGGCCGCCCCCGCCGTGCGGGATGCAGAACGTCTTGTGCAAGTTCAGGTGCGAGACGTCTCCCCCGAAGTCACCGAATCGCGCGAATCCGGTCATGGCGTTGAGGTTGGCACCGTCCACGTAGACCTGCCCACCGGCCGCGTGCACGGTTGCGGCAATGTCACGCACGGCAACCTCGTAGACACCATGCGTTGATGGGTAGGTGATCATGAGAGCTGCCAGGCGGTCCCCCGCCTCGGTGATCTTGTTCGACAGGTCGGCAAAGTCGACGTTGCCGTTTTCGTCGCACGCCACCACGACCACCTGCATTCCGGCCAGAACGGCACTCGCGGCATTCGTGCCGTGGGCGCTCGACGGAATGAGACACACCGTGCGCTGAGAATCACCGCGCGAGAGGTGGTAGCCGCGAATCGCAAGCAGACCCGCGAGTTCACCCTGACTTCCCGCGTTGGGTTGAAGCGACACGGTGTCATAGCCGGTCACGTCGACGAGCCAGGTTTCCAGCTGACGAATCATCTCGAGGTACCCGCCGACGTCACTGGCGGGGGCAAAGGGATGCACACCACCAAATTCTCGCCACGTCACGGCCTCCATCTCGGTGGCCGCGTTGAGTTTCATCGTGCACGAACCGAGCGGAATCATGCCGCGGTCGAGTGCGTAGTCGAAGTCGGCGAGACGTTTGAGGTAGCGCATCATGCTCGTCTCGGAGCGGTGCGTGTTGAACACGGGGTGCGTCAGGTAATCCATCTCGCGATAGAGGGATCCGGGCACGTTTGCGCTCTCCACAGCGACCTCGACCGCTGCGCCAAAGAACCCGGCGATTGTCGCGATTTCGGCCGACGTCACCGTCTCGTCTATCGAGATGCCAATGTGGTCACCGTCCACTTCGCGCAACAGGAACCCGGCGTCTTTCGCTGCCGCATGAATTTGATCGGCACGACCGGCAACGTGCACGAGCAGGGTGTCAAAGAAGGAATCGTGCACGACCATGACGCCCGCAGCGCGCAACCGGCTGGCGAGATCGCAAGTTTTTTCGTGAACGTCGAGTGCGATGCGACGCAGTCCCTCGGGGCCGTGATACACGGCATACATGCCGGCCATGACGGCGAGCAACACCTGAGCAGTACAAATGTTCGACGTGGCCTTTTCGCGGCGGATGTGCTGCTCGCGTGCCTGCAGCGTGAGACGATACGCGGGCTCGCCGGCCGCGTCCACCGAAACGCCCACGAGACGTCCGGGCATGCTGCGTTCGAGGCCAGAGCGAACGGCAAGGTATCCAGCGTGCGGGCCGCCGAAGCCGAGTGGCACTCCGAACCGCTGGCTCGTGCCAACAACCACATCGGCACCCAGTTGTGCGGGTGCGGCGACGAGTGTCAGCGCGAGCAAGTCGGCAGCGACAATCGCGAGCCCACCGTGAGCGTGGACCGCGGCAATTGTGGCGCTG
>RFQD01000341.1 GCA_009925875.1 Microbacteriaceae bacterium
CTCAAGGCGTTCGCGGAACTGCTCTACATTCTCATGATGGGCTGCGGCGTCGGCTTCTCGGTCGAGCGTCAGTTCGTCAGCAACCTGCCCCCCGTGGCCGACCTCACGAGCGAGAAGGTCTACTACACCATCGAGGACTCGACCGAGGGATGGGCCAATGCCTTCTACGACGGCATGGTGCATTGGTTCAAGGGCACCGAGGTCGTGTACGACTACTCGCTCATCCGTGAGGCGGGCGCACCCTTGAAGGTGAAGGGTGGGCGTGCTTCCGGCCCCGACCCCCTCAAGCGGCTTCTCGACTTCGCGCAGCACACGGTGCTTGGGGCCAACGGGCGGCAGTTGACCTCGTTGGAGTGCCACGACATTGCGTGCATGGTGGGCGAGATTGTCATGGCGGGTGGCGTGCGCCGTGCGGCTCTCATTTCGTTCTCTGACCCCGACGACGACACCATGCGTCACGCGAAGGATTGGTCGCGGGGCGAGTTCCCGGCCTGTCGCTACATGGCGAACAACTCGGCGTTTTGGTACGAGAAGCCCGAGCGCACCATCTTCAACCGCGAGTGGACGGCCCTCAAGGAGAGCGGCTCGGGCGAGCGCGGCTTCTTCATGTTCCCGCCCCACAAGCGCGCCGCCCGCAAGAGTGACGCTCGCGGGAACCCGTGCGGCGAGATTCTGCTCCGCTACTTGAAGGCCACCGACCCGTGGACGGGCGAGGGCGGCGGCGGGCAGTTCTGCAACCTGTCGGCGGCGGTCATGCGGGCCGAGGACACCAAGGAGACGATGGCGCACAAGGTTCGCCTCGCTACTTGGATTGGGGCCATTCAGTCCACGTTCATCGACTTCCCCTACCTCCGTCCCGGTTGGAAGCAGACCTGTGACGAAGACCGCCTCCTTGGCGTGGACATCACGGGTCAATGCGACAACCCCGCGCTCTCCAACAACACCGAGGTCATGGCGTACCTCAACGGGGTCGCTCGGGAGACGGCCAAGCCTCGGCATCAACGAGCCCGCAGCCATTACTTGCGGCAAGCCGAGCGGGAACTCCTCGCAACTCGTGGACTGCGCGAGCGGCTTCCACCCCCGGTACGCGCCCTACTACATTCGTCGCGTCCGCATCGCGAACACCGACCCCCTGTTCCGTCTCGCTCGTGAGGCGGGCGTCCCGGCGCACAAGGACAACTCGTTCGCGGATTGGGACGACGATAAGTGCCCCACTTGGGTCATGGACTTCCCGGTGGCTGCTCCGAAGGGGGCCATGACCCGCAACGACGAGACGGCTATTCAGCAACTCAACCGCTACCTGCACATCATGCGGACTTG
>RFQD01000342.1 GCA_009925875.1 Microbacteriaceae bacterium
CCTCACCGACAAATGGACACTCGCCGAAGAGGTCGCGCGCATCGTCGGTTACGACCTGATTCCTGCCGAGCTTCCGGTCGCGCCTCCGGGCCGCGGGTACACGGTGGCGCAGACGTTGCGTCGACGGGTGGCTGATGCACTCGCATCCGCCGGCCACACCGAGGTGTTGAGTTACCCGTTCTTCGACGAGGCGACCAACGACCTGTTTGGTTCGGCTGAGGCTCCGGCTGTCGCGCCGGCGGCGTCGGCCGAGAGTGTCGTCACGCACGTCCCCTCCGTTCGCCTGGCCAACGCGCTTGATGACAACCAGGGGTGGATGCGCACCTCGCTCATCCCCGGACTCCTCCAGACCGCGGCCCGCAACCGCTCCCGCGGACTCACCGACCTCGCACTCTTCGAAGCTGGTCTCGTGTTCTTGCCTGAGGTCGGCGCAACGTACGGGCACGCGATGTTGCCCGGTGCCACGCGCCCGAGTGACGCCGAGTTGGCCGCGCTCGATGCGGCCATCCCGCCGCAGCCGCGCCACATCGCGGGTGTCTTCAACGGCGATGCCGTTGTGCGTCAGCCCGGTCAGCGCGCGCAGTCGTTCGACTACTCGCACGCGCTCGACGCCGTGCGGTTGATCGGCTCGGCCGCGGGCGTGACGCTCGAGATTCGCCAGGGCTCGCACCACAGTTTCCACCCCGGGCGTTGTGCACAGGTTCTGTTGGGTGACGCGGTCATCGGTTACGCCGGCGAGGTGCTGCCCACCGTCGCCGAGAGCTTCCACTTGCCCGGTCGTGTGGTTGCGTTCGAGCTTGACCTCGATGCGATTAGCGCGGTGGCGGGTAATCCCGTGACGGCCGCCGAAGTACCCGTGATGCCGGCGGCAACGCAAGACGTGTCTCTCGTGGTCGGCGTCGGTGTCGCATCCGCCGATGTGCAGGCCGCGTTGGTCGAAGGTGCGGGCGAACTGCTTGAGCACGCGCGACTGGTCGACATTTACGACGGCGAGAACGTGCCCGAGGGAACGCGATCGCTCACCTACGCGCTGCGATTCCGGGCGAGCGACCGCACACTCACGCAGGCCGAAGCCACGGCCGCGAAAGAGGCGGGAGTCGCGTTGGCGGCTGCGCGCTTCGGAGCGGTTATTCGCGACTAGCCCTCAACGCGGGCTTGTCCACGACACCCATATGTCTGTCCACGCGGACATCATTTGTGTGTACCATGTTCGTATAACCCCCCGGATGCTTCGGCTACCGGCTGCGAGGCCCCTTGCGAGGGGCCTCAGCTTTTTAATTCATCCAGTGACGTGGCTTGTGAATCGTTCGACCTTCGC
>RFQD01000343.1 GCA_009925875.1 Microbacteriaceae bacterium
GAGTGTGAAGTCACACCGGGTCTTGTCCGCCAAGGCGGTTAGTCAGCGGTTCACTGGTATCGAGACGAAAGGTCTCAGTGGAGCGGCCCTGTTCACCGATGGTCAGGTCGAGTTTGCGGAACGTCTCTGTACCGAACTTGCGGTCGCGGCCGGAGAAGCCGGAGCAACGTTCTTTCTGCACTCACGAGTCACGCGCATCGTGGTTGAGGGAGACCGCGTTGTCGGTGTCGAAGCGACACGAGCATCCGGCGACGTGTTCACGCTGACAGGTGACATCACGATCAACGCGGGTGGCCCGTGGGTCGACGATGTTTTGCATGGCACCGATAGTGCGTCGGCAATCGAGTCGAAACGACTCATCGGTGGGTCTAAAGGAAGCCATTTGATTGTCGATGCCTTCCCGGGTGCCCCGCGAGATGTGGTCTATTACGAGTCTCAAACGGATGGTCGGCTTGTGCTGGTCATCCCGTGGATGGGACGCTACCTTATTGGCACGACCGACCAACTTTTCGATGGCGACCCTGACTCGGCCCGTTGCGAACCTGACGAGGTCAATTACCTCCTGACGGAGGTGAACACGCTCATGCCTGAAGCCAACCTCACGCTGGGCGACGTCCTCTATACCTACAGCGGCGTGCGACCGTTGCCCTTCAACCCGGGGGTTAGCGAATGGAAGATTCCGCGCAGCCACATTGTGCTCGATCATGCGAAATCGGGTTACCGAGGTCTGCTGTCAATTGTGGGCGGCAAGCTCACGACGTATCGGCAGCTAGCGGAAGACGCAACCGACATGGTCGTCAGGCAACTTAAGCGTGGCGCAGCCAAACCGGTGAGCAAGGACGCACCGTTTCCTGGCGCGCGTTCCACGGACCTTTCGTCATTCGCGCACAACTTCATCGAGGACTCGGTGGCGAACGCCAACGTGGGTCCGGATACGGCGCAGCGCTTGGTCACCATGTATGGAACGCGAGCCGAGGAAATTGTCGCCCTCGTGCAGCGCGACGCAACACTGGGAGAACGATTTGATCCCAACTCGGCGGCCATCGCAGCCGAACTCGTGTTCGCAGTGACGGCGGAATACGCTGAAACACTGACCGACGTTTTTGCTCGGCGAATCCTGCTTGCGTTTGAACCAGGCCATGGTCTCGAGGGAATGACGCGGGCGAGCAAGATTCTCGGTGACCAGCTCGGCTGGACCGCCAAAGAACGCAAGGCTAACGAAGCGGAATACCGTGAGTGGCTCGATCACCTGCGAATTCCCGTGATGGACGGTGTCACCGCATAAGTTTCGACGA
>RFQD01000344.1 GCA_009925875.1 Microbacteriaceae bacterium
TCCCCAGAACACCGCGGTCGCCGCGGGGCTGTCGCCCCGCAGCGGCTTCGCCGGCGCCGCGGCCGGGGAACCGGACGGTGCCGCGGTCGTCATCATTCCTTTTCCGGCGTGTAGATCTTGATCTCGACCCGCCGATTGAGCTGGTCGTTGTCGGGGTGGTCGTCGTCCGCCGGCCGGTCCCAGCCCAGTCCGTCGACCGCGAACCTCGCCGGCTCCAGTTCGAACTGCCTCACGAGCGCGTCCCGCACCGCCTTCGCGCGGTTGAGCGACAGCTCGCGGACATCCTGCACCGGCACGCGGCCCTTCATCGAGGCGTCGGTGTGTCCTTCGACGATGACCCGGGCGTTGCCCATCTGGCCGGCGAGCCGCGCCACCTCCTGGAGGACGGCGTCCACCTTGGGATCGTAGAGTTCCTCGACGACGCTGCCGTCCGACTGCCGGTTCCTCCGCTTGAAGTGGACGTCCCAGCTGTTGGGATAGAACTGGATGCGGATGGTGTTGGTGAGGATCTCCTCGCTCTCGGCGCGTATTTCGCGGACCGACTTCGGCGGCAGCGCCGACACGTACACACTCTTCAGCTTTTTGCAGATCCTGAACCAGAATTTTTTATACGGCATTTATCAACCCCGGGTGCCGAATGACGTGGGGCTGTTTCGCATATGGGAAGACGCCCTCGTGAAGCGCGGCGTGGTGATCATGAAAACCGCGACCATTGACAAATTCATTGTTTCAAATGTTTCAAATGCGGCCCTCGTGGAGGGAGTGGCAATAAGAACAAACACAACATCGGTTGTGTGTGGGTGCAACAAAATCATTTTGGCATGCCCGCCGCAGGACGTGCAGCGCATATTGAGCGCGCACGCGGAGTTGGGTGCCGCATTTGGCCCCGATTTCAAACGGTTCCAGCATGAAACGCAGTACTTGCCCTACATTTCGGTGATTTTTCACTGGAGCACGAAAATCAATGTGCCAAAGGTGTGGGGTTACCCGCGCACGTCGTGGGGCGTGGGCAACATCGTGCTGTCGGACTACATGGATTTCAACGACGCGCGGTCCAAGACGGTCATTTCCACGGTGATAACCATGCCGGACGCGCCGTCGGACAACGTGCATTTGAACGCGAGCGCCAATGAAATCGGCCACAAACGCGGCGTCATGAACGAAGTGTTTAGACAGTTGCTACAGGTTTATCCGGATTTGCCGCAACCCGACTACCAGTTTTTGACACAGAGCGCATATGACGCGGACCAGCGGCGGTGGGTGCCGTTCAATCACGCCTTCATGACGACCA
>RFQD01000345.1 GCA_009925875.1 Microbacteriaceae bacterium
GGGTCGCCTTGTCAAGCACGGTGCGAAGTTCGAGTTCCTTCGCGGCAACGGACTCGTAGAACTTGATGCGGTCGCGAATCTTCTCGGCACGCTCGCAGAGGCAGCGAATCTTCTTTTCCTTGGCCTCTTCCTCCTCGTACTCCTCTTCGGGAGACTCGGACTTGGTCTCGTCCTCTTCCATGCCGGCCTTGTCAGCGGCGTCGTGCTCGACCTCGGTGTCCTCGATGCCGCCCTCTTCCTGAAGGGCGCCCATCTCTGCGAGGACGGCGGCGAGTTCGTCGAGGAGTTGCTTGACCTTGGACGAGGCTTCCATGTGATTCGCTTCCTAGTTTGTGAGTGCGGCAAACAGGTGCCACACGTTCAAACTATGTGGAAGCGATCACTCACCCGAAGAAGGGCGAAAGAGAAAGTGTTGTGTCACACAACACTATTTTTGATGGGCCCGGCGCCAGCAAATCGAACGCACGTCGGTAGCTGTAACGACGGAGCGAGCAGAGTTGCCGCAGACTTGGCACTTGAGATACCGCACCTGAAACTTCGGGTTGCCATGAGGCCACGGCAGCCGGGCTCCGGGCACTTATCGCCGCTGCGAAGAGACATAGGCTCCTTACCTTCGGGAAAACGTCTTCTTGATCGACTGCACAGCGTCATGGGCGACGGAATGGACGGGTGCCGTGAGATAGGTCGCCACCAAGATGTCGCCGGCGTGGCCTGCGGCTACCGTGAACCCATTTCGCACGAGCTTCGAGACGTAGGCTGACGAACTCTTCTTCACGACAACGGAGATCGACTTCGGCGTCGACTTGTCGGCGATCTCTTTGACCCGGGAGATTTCCTTGGACGTCAACTCGCCGGTGGCGCGGCGTGGATACACGGTGATCGTTTTCTTGTCGACCTCGACGCTGAAAGTCTTCTTTCCTTCTTTGTCTCTGATTGTGACCTGGAGCTTCCCGCCCTTTGCGTCGGCCGACGACTCCGGCGTGCCTCCGAGCTTCTCGACAAGCTCTCCGACTTGCTTCGTGTTCATGCCTAGACGCTCGATCGTCTTCTTCACTCGCGTCGGCCGCATCTGGTTGTCGTAGATGCCCTTCACCGCGCCGGTGGCGGCGCCGATCGCGGCCGCAGGCTTGACTACGGCAGGCCCTCCGGCGAGAAGGCCAGTGATCGCGCCCTTGATCCCCCCCTTGACGGCGCCGGATGCGGCAGCGGCGGCGACTCCGGATGCACAAGTGTTTCCCGACGAGAACTTCCCGCTCTCGTCTCGACCGCAGTCTCGCGACTCCGCGAACGC
>RFQD01000346.1 GCA_009925875.1 Microbacteriaceae bacterium
AGGCTTGTTCGTGATTTGGTCAGACTCCCAACCGCCGAGGGCGAAGATGAGAGCCACGATGCCGTCGATGCGTCCCGTGCTTTTCTTCTTCACCGGCCGCACATCTTCGTAGGCGTTCGTCTCCACGGTCACGTTCGCGGCCATCCACGAGAGCACCGGATTGCCGCCATGCCGCAGGCGCTGCTGCAACACGAGCGACTCCAGGCGGCGCGTCGGCGACGACATCCCGCGAAAACCTTGGCTCCATCCTGACACGCGCAGCCCCGCCCCTTGCAGTTCCACGGCAAGCTGCACCGCCCCGGTCAAGTCCATGTAGACGTGCTCAAGCTCGTGGGTTTTCGCGTACTCCAGCACGTACTCGCGGATCTTCGAGTGGTCGATGATGTTGCCGTCTGTCGCCGTGATGTACCCAGAACTCACCCAGTGGGAGAACGGTTGGCGATCGGTTCGCTCCCGCTCCATGATGAGATCGCGGGGAGCCCAGAACATCGCATCGACCTCGAACTCGTCGCCCTCGCACGGGTACAGGGCGACCATCGCCGAGAGGTCTGTCGTCTTCGAGAGGTCCATCCCGATGATGCACTTCCGACCGGCGAAGGGCTCGCGTGGACCGCTGGAACACGCGGCCCACTTGTCAGGGTCCAGCCACCTATTCGTTGACTCGGTCCAAACTCCCAAGGAATACCTGAGCCAGCCGTTCAATTTTGTGGCCTTGTTCTTCGCCTCCTGGGCGTCGGCGGCGAACGACTCCTCGGTCATCGTGATGCCCATGCCGGGATTCACGCGACGCCACACCGCCGGGTCGAAGTAGTCATCGGTGCCGTCCGTCTTGGCACCGTAGATCCGCCCGTAGAACCGGGGATCGTAGTTCGGGTCGGCGATCACTTGCTCGGCGTACTCGTGCTGCTCCCAGCAGATCGTGTCGCGGCGATCGCCGGCAGTAGTTATCGTCGCGAGTAGCGGGGCGCGCCTGGAGCGGCCCGAGTAGCGGAGCGCCTCGAATAGCTTTCTGTCGGGCCACGCATGCAGTTCGTCGCAGAAGACGAAAGAGTAGGACGGGCCTTCCGCCGCACCGGCGTCTCGCGAGATCACCCGCATGCTTGAGCCGGTCGAGCGACAGAAAATCGTCTTGCGGGAGTCGATCACCTCCAGCGTCGCCGCGAGTTCTGGCGACCGCGTCACCATCGCAGCCGTCTCGTCGAAGATGATCGCGGCTTGGTTGCGATCCTTCGCCGCGATGCACCCGAGCTCACCTTCGCCCTCCATGATCAAGTGCCAAATCGAGAGCGC
>RFQD01000347.1 GCA_009925875.1 Microbacteriaceae bacterium
AATGGCGTGCATAAAGACACCGACAATTGTCGCGGCCGACCAATCGCTGCGCGCCATGCGTGGCGCGTGCAGCGCAGTTGCGATTAACCAAAGCAAACCCGAGGCAAGAAACATACGCACGCACAAAAATGTGAGTGGGCCCGCGTCGGTTGTTGCATAACGCGCAACCACAAACCCTGTGCTCCAGAGCGCAACAAAAATCGCCGGAGCAACTCGCGCGAGCGATTGCTGTTGATTGCTTGACAAGACTCAGATCTTAGTTTTTGCTACGGTTGTTTTCGCACTTAGTTTTCAGACGAAAACTAAAAATCCCAACAGAAGAGAGAACTATGAACACAGTGTTATTGATCGGGCGAATTCTTTTCGCTTTCATGTTCGTAACAGGTGGATTAAATCACCTCACGAAAGCCGAAGCAATGGCTGGTTATGCCAGCTATAAGAAAGTCCCAGCACCGAAATTTGCGAACTTGGCATCAGGCGTGCTGTTGATCGCCGCAAGAAGCGAGGCCATTCCCCTGCCGCGGTGGATCCAGAAGGGCTAACCACAAACTGCATCACGCGACGGTTCATCGATGCGGGAACCGGGCCGACCGGAGAAGATCGCACGAGAGCGGAATCACGGCGCGCAGGGGTTCACCGAACCGACGATTTGTATTGATCAAGTGAAGAATGCGTCCAGCACCTCCGCTCTTCCACGAGGTTCGATGCCGATGCCCAAGCAGTCCACCAAGCCAATCCTTCTCACCGGCGGGAATCCACAGATCGCCAAGGCCGACGGCGATGCCCCCGTGAGGGCGTACATCGCGGCGATGCCGGGCTGGAAACGCGCCGTCGGACGGCGGCTCGATCGCCTGATCGTCAAGGCCGTGCCAGGCGTACGCAAGGCGGTGAAATGGAACTCGCCGCTCTACGGAATCGAGGAGCGGGGTTGGTTTCTCGGCTACCACTGCTTGACGAAGTACGTGAAGGTCGCTTTCTTTCGCGGTGCGGACCTCGTTCCAATGCCACCAGGGACGTCGAAACAGAAGCACGTCCGCTATCTTGACATCCACGAGACCACCGAACTCGACGAGCACCAGCTCGTGCACTGGATCCAGCAGGCTTCCAAACTGCCTGGCTGGATACCGTGAAGCCGTGGTGCCCGATTCGGAAGCGACATCACCGACGCCCCCTTCACCTTTCCTGCCCAGTGCCCGCCCAGGAGATACGCCGTGCCGATCACCGCCCCCGCCCTCGACGCCCTGCGCGAAACGTTGCCCGACGACTTCAAGGACACGAAGCTCAACCTCG
>RFQD01000348.1 GCA_009925875.1 Microbacteriaceae bacterium
GGGCGAGCAGATCGAGCCGGACGAGTAGCCGTCACATGACCGTCACGCGGCTGTCACACAACCGTCACACAACCGGTGACAAAACGTGACAAATGGCCGCAAACGCAGGCCAGGACTGCATCTTGGCGGTCTGACAAGGGTGGGCTGGCCAGCAACTACTTGACGGTGGGGGCAGGGTGGCCATAGATGGAGGGTGCGAGGAACACCGCATGTCCGACCGAGTCTCGATCACCGACCTGCTGCAAGCCGCAGAGTGGCTGCAATGCTACGAGCCTGCCCCCGACGAGGACGGTTCGCCCTACGCGCGAGTCGCGTCGTGGCTGAAGTCGGAAGCGGTGCGCCGACAGGAAGACGCGATCGTCCGAACTGCGGCTCGCAAGTACGGCAAGACCACCGCACAAGTCCGCGCCGCTCTCAAGCGGTCGCGCAACGTCTGAACGGAGCCAACGTGAACCTCAAGAACGCGACCGACGAGCAGCTCGCAGCACTCTATCTCCCCGACCAGGCCATTCTCGCCGTGCGAGAGGGCACCGAATGGGAGTACGAACCCGAAGACGCGGGCTGCGGAGAAGCGGACGTTTCGTGGTGTGACGACTGCGAAGCCTGGCACCGGACGTACACGGTGTGGGGGCTTCGCATCGACACGGACGGCACGCTCTACGAGACGGAGTGGAGCGTCGATGGGGATGGGGATTGGAGCTGCGTGGACGAGTACGCCTACGGAAGCTTCAACCACGACCTCGACAACGCCCAGCGCAAGGAGCGGTGGAAGTCCTACTCCCGCTGGGTGATCGACCACAACGGGGAGGATCCCATCGGGGAGTTCCTCTCGGAGTCCGCAACCGAGCGCGTGGCAGTCGCGCGCAAGCACCTCGAAGAGGTCTGAACATGCCAGCACACCCTCTCGCCGCTTCGGTCGTCCGTCCCGATGGCACCGTCACAAGCCATGCACCCACCGGATCGGCGTGGACGCTGGAAGAGCTGCAATCCCTCATCGGAGGCGGCTGCATCGAAGTGGTTCCCATCCCCGGTAACGGGAAGTGGTGCGCGATCTGCGACGAGGACGGACTCGAGAAGGGGATGGAGCACAACCGCCCCGCGAGCTGGGACGCGCGTCAGAGCCTCGTCGGCACCGTCGCCTTCCTCACCTACGACGCGCTCGGCTTCGAGTAGACCACCACACGACACGACATCACAGGAGACAGCACATGCACATGCACGTTGACCACGCCGCGCTCGTCAGCGCGGGCCTCGGCCTCAAGGGACTCAAGACCTGGCGCACGCCGGACG
>RFQD01000349.1 GCA_009925875.1 Microbacteriaceae bacterium
GTTCGGATGATGAATCGCAACTCTTGAGCGCTGAAATCTGGGAGCGAGACCAACGCGTCGTCACCCTGGGCGTTGAGCTCGGCCAACACGACATCGGCGCGTGTTCCATATCGCTTGAAAAGTTGTTCGGCGCGGGTCACGGGCACGCTGCCGCGGTGATTTTCAATCCACAGCTCGCGAGCCGCGTCATCCACGGGAAAGTTCTTGCCGCCACCGATGTGGTAGCCGCGCGTGTCGACGGTGCGTGCTCGATGGAGCAGGTTCACCACGATTCCCGAGACGTGCGCACCGAGCGCGCGGAACGTGGTCCATTTGCCTCCGACCACACTAATGAGTGGAACATCCTCATGATTGGCCAGCGTCGATTCGTCAATCCGGTAGTCGCGTGACACAAACCCCGGTAGCGCGTCACCCTGCTTGGGAAGCGGGCGAATGCCCGAGAAGTGAAACACGATCTGCGAGCGCTCGAGAGAAATGCCCGGCAGGATGTGCTTCACGAGATCGAAAAAGTAGTCAATCTCCGCGTCCGTGCAGACCGCCGGCTCGTTGGCGTCGACGAAGATGTCCGTCGTGCCAATCAGCACGCGGTTCTTGACCGGATAAATCAGTACGATGCGACCGTCCGAGTTTTCAAAGAACAACTCTCGTCCCGCTAATTCGGCATAAAGCTGCGGGTGGTCCACGACGATGTGCGAACCCTTGGTGCCGCCCATGAAATCGGTCGAGCGACCCAAGGCCGAGTTCGTGATGTCGGTCAACGGACCAGAGGCGTTGATGACCACGGATGCGCGCACGAGTTGAGTTTCACCGGTGAGCATGTCGGTAATCTCGACACCACCGTCTCGAGCTGCCGTTGCGGCCGCGTACGTCACCACGGACGCGTTGCCGGTGGCCCGCGCATCCGCGATCAAATCAAGCGCCAGACGTTCGGGTTCGTGCACCGATGCGTCGTAGTAGCTGGCAACGTATTTGACGTTTCGTCGCAGGGAGGGGAACTGTTGGCGAGCGCGGCGGCGGCCAACGAACGTGAAGCGTGACATGACTGCGTTCGCGCGACTGAAGGTTTCATAGATGATCAGGCCGATACCGATTAACAATGCCCCTCGTTCGGTGCGACGACCCTTGCCGTGATTGATCATCTTCAGCGGAGCCTGCCAAATTCCCGATGTCAATGAAAAAATGGGGACGACTGTGCGCAGTGGCTTGACCACGTGGGGTGCGGTGCGCAAGAGGTCGTTACGTTCGATGACCGATTCGCGCACGAGACGGAACTCGCCGTT
>RFQD01000350.1 GCA_009925875.1 Microbacteriaceae bacterium
CGACTGCCCCTTGCGGCCCAGGTAGAACGACAGCCCGATCACACCGACGACGAAGGCCGCGAAGATCGCGATCGCCAGCGGAGAGGATTCGTAGAGCATCCGCGGTCTCTTCCTAGCGGCCCGGGCGGGCGACGAGGGACAGGAGGGCGAGGCCGAAGGCCGCCGCGATCAGGCCCATGCCGGAGGCGATCGCGAGGTTCACGCCGCCGAACGGACGCCACGACAGCAGATCGGGGCGGAACAGCACGAGCCCCATGAATGCGGCGTACAGCGCGACGTAGACCCAAAACAGCACGAGGCCCAGCCTGCGACCTGCTGATTCGTCACGCCATACTTTCGGCATAGCCCGAGGTAGTGCGCCTGTAGGCGAATCATGCCGTCGCGCTCTTCAGGTTCGCACATTCCCACGAGGTTCGTGGTTTTGTGCAAATACCACAACGCAATGAGAGGTTTTCTATCGCAGTTTTCGATAGACTCATTCATAGAATCAACTCCTTACTAGTTGGTTTAGAAGCCCGGCTTGAGTGTATGAGAGTCCACTCGCCGGGTTTCGTTTTTCAGTTCTTATTCACACTATACGTCATAGTGCGTCGAAAACCTGTTGTAAAACGCCCGTAATTCGCTCTCTAACGCTCGAACCTACTCCGAGCACGTCAGAATGCCTAATCGGTTCCTCCGTCAGCCCTGCGGCGTAATTCGTGACCAGCGACAGCCCGATAACTTTCATGCCACATTCGCGCGCGGCAATCGTTTCAAGCGCGGTAGACATTCCAACTAGATCCGCGCCGAGTGTTCGAGCCATACGCACCTCGGCGGGAGTCTCAAATTGTGGCCCGCGAAACTGCGCATACACGCCGGTTGCGATTCCTGGCACATAGAAGCCCGGATACTCGTACGCGTCAGACATATCGACAAACTCTCGCGCTGGGGATGTTCCCGTGAGGTTCAGGTGATCCGTAATCCCGATTATGTCGCCTAAGTCATAATTCAGGTTTACCGCGCCCGCCGCGTTCGTGAGCACGACGGTTCGACAACCCGCCTCATGCGCTGTTCTCACGCCGTGGGCCACTTCATCCGGTGTTGCACCCTGATACAGGTGTGCGCGAGAGCCAAGAACAAGAACCGCCGTGCCCGTGTCTGTTACGAGCGCGTGGAAGTGTTTCCCGTGACCCGCAACGCTCGCACGATCGAAGCCCGCGATGCTCGATTGGGAAACGCTGCCAAACGATTCCAGAATGCCATCGATAGCCCATCCGGTGCCG
>RFQD01000036.1 GCA_009925875.1 Microbacteriaceae bacterium
AAGCAGAACCTGCCAGACGCGAGATCCAACCCGATCAATGGCCAAGGGAATGGCCACCCCCAACCAGACAGCGATGATGACTTTGAGGCCTTCAGAAGGTTGCGCCGTAAAACTGCCGATGGCAATCCAATTTCGATTACCGCCCGTTTCAATTCCAATCGGACTGAAAACGAGAAGCTGCAATGCAACGCCAAGGCCAAGGAGTCGTTTCGCCCACGTCGGCCAAAAGACGAGAGGGAGTCGCGAAACAATCAGCATGAGCGGAATGCCGACGATGGCAAATCCGGCCTGTCGCAAGAAGCCACCAAAAAAGCCCTGATCGGAGAGAAACGAGTCAATGGACGACGCCGAGAAAACGACAATGAGTCCGATGATGACGAGGAAAATCACGGTTCCGAGCAGCAAATAGAAATTCGCGTTCTCGGATCGAAGCGCATCCCGTAAGACAATGCGCGCGGATAACCCACCCGACGCGGCACCCGTCACACCAGACGTCCCTCGATCGACGACACGCAATGCCGGCCGTCGGGAAGTGCCAGAAACTTGCTGAGAAGAAGGAGTCGACGTCACGGTGGTGACTCCTCTCCGTTGTTAAGGTGCGACGTGTGCGCGAACCGCTTCGGCGAACAAACGCCCCCGGTGCGCATAGTCGGTGAACTGATCCATCGACGCCGCCGCCGGCGCGAGCAACACCACGTCTCCGTGTGCCACAAAAGAGGACGCAGCACTCACGGCCTCCGTCATGACCTTCTCAGTTTCTCCCGCGCGAACCTCCACGACGGGGAGGTGTGGCGCGTGTTGCGTGAACGCACTCACCACCTCGCTACGGTCTGCCCCGATAACGACGGCAGCTTTCAGGCGTGACGCGTGCCGTGAGATCAGTTCATCGAGCGAAACACCCTTCAGCAAACCTCCCACAATCCAGACCACGGATTCGTTCGCTCGCAAGGAGGCATCTGCGGCGTGCGGATTCGTTGCTTTCGAGTCGTCAATCCATGTCACACCGTCGACATGGGCAACGGTCTCGTAACGATGAGAGTCGACGCGAAACGTGGAGAGTGCTTCCGAAATCGCGTCGATGGATGCCCCGGCGCTGCGGGCGAGGGCCGCCGCCGCGAGTACGTTGAGAACCATGTGCGGAGCGTGAAGTCCCTGTCCGCGTAATTCCTCGACCGTCGTGAATTCGAGTGCCTCGGCATGTCGATTATCGAGAAAGGATCTATCGAGCAGGATTCCATCGACGATTCCAAAATCCGACGGCCCCGGTGAGTCGAGGCCGAAACCGATTGCTCGAGCGCCGTCTGTCACCGCAGCATCCTCGACCATTCGTCGCGTGCGCTCATCACCGCGGTTATAGACGCACGCGATTTTTGTGTCGGTATAGACCTTGGCCTTAGCCGCAACATAGTTGTCGAAGCCGTTGTGCCAGTCGAGGTGGTCGGGAGCGACGTTGAGGCACGCGCTCGAAAACGGCACAACTTCCCTCAGCCAATGAAGCTGGTAACTGGAGATTTCGACAACAAAAAAATCGAATCCACCTGGGTCCCGCACCGCATCAAGCACGGGAACGCCGATATTGCCACAGGGCGCAACGCGAAATCCGGCGTGGAGCAGCATGTGTGACGTCAGTTGCGTCGTCGTTGTCTTTCCGTTGGTGCCCGTGACGAGAATCCACTCGGCCGGTTCGCCCTGTTTGTCTCGAACTCGCCATGCCAACTCGATGTCACCCCACACGGGAATCGAATTGGTGTGAGCCCACAGCACAACGGGATGGTCGGGATGGTACCCCGGAGAAACCACGATCAGGTCTGGACCGAACTCCGCAACGTCGGTTAGAGCCGCATCGGTCGACTCGCTTTCGACGACGGTGATTCCGAGGACCGCGCACATCTGCCGGCGAAGATCATCAACCTTGGCCGCGTGCACCAATACAACGCAACCGAGTTCCGCGAGCGTATCTGCGACCGAGAATCCGGTAACTCCGAGACCAAGAACAGCAACCCGAAGCCCAGACCAGTCGGCATGCCAACTGCGCAACGTCTCACACCGCGGAATGACCATCAGTGCCTAACGCGAGAGCCACTCAAGGTAAAAGGTTCCGACGCCAGCAGCGACACACAGCCCGGCGATAATCCAAAAGCGCACGACAACGGTCACTTCGGCCCACCCTTTGACCTCAAAATGGTGGTGGATCGGACTCATCAGGAACACTCGCTTTCCTCCCGAAAGCTTGAAATAACCCCGCTGGATCAAGACCGACGCCGTGTCGAAAACGAACAGGCCACCAATCAAAATGAGCAGCAATTCTGTCTGACTCAAAATAGCGAGGGCGGCCAATGCGCCCCCGAGTGCCATTGAGCCGGTGTCGCCCATGAATATTTGTGCCGGCGACGTATTCCACCAGAGGAAGCCGATGAGAGCCCCGACGATGGTGGCCGAAATGATGGCGAGGTCGAGCGGATCCCGCACTTCGTAGCACTTATAGAGCACGTCGGCGTCAATCGTCCTACTGAAGCACGACTGATTGAATTGCCAAAAATTGATGATGACAAAAGCACCGATCGCGAAAATCGACGAACCCGAGGCGAGCCCGTCGAGCCCATCGGCCAGATTAACGGCATTTGTGGTCGCCGTGACGATCAGGATGATCCACACGCAAAACAGCACGATGCCGAGCACTTTGCCGAGAGCGAGAAAATCCAAACCGGTGTCACGAACAATGGACACGTGGGTCGAAGCAGGAGTGAGGCCATTGCTATTGGGAAAGCTGATGGACATCAAGGCAAAAGCCGTCGCGATAACGACCTGGCCCACGATTTTCCACCAGCCGTTGAGTCCAAGACTGCGCTGTTTGTGGGTCTTGATGAAGTCATCAATGAAACCAACGACGCCCAACCCGACCATGAGAAACAAAACGAGCAGGGGCGAAAGGGCGATTGAGGAATCGGTTATCCAGTTCGCCAGAAAAAATCCGACGACGACGGCGAGAACAATAACAATGCCACCCATGGTCGGGGTGCCCTTTTTCCAATGGTGGTCGTTTGCTTCGTCATCACGGATGAACTGTCCCCACCCGATTCGACGAAACAGCCGCACAAACACGGGAGTGAAGAAGAGACTGAAGACGAGGGAGATTCCTCCCGCAAGTAGCAGTGTGCTCACGCGTAGGTTTCTCCCAATCGATCACCGAGGAATCGCAAGTTCGCCGAATTCGAGGACTTGACCAGCACGACGTCGCGCGGGCGAAGGTCAGCAACGAGATAATCGTATGCCTCCTCCGGTGTCTCGAAGAACACGGATTCTCCAGCCCACGACCCCTCATTGACGGACGAAACGTGGAGCCTGCGGGCATCATTGCCGACAACAATCACGAGATCGATATTGAGGCGCACGAGAAGAAGCGCGATGCGGTCGTGTTCCTCACCGGAGTATTCGCCGAGTTCCGCCATGGCGCCAAGCACGGCAATCCGGCGAGACCCGGGTGGTGTGACATGCACGAGGGTCTTGAGTGCGGCTGCCATGGAGTCGGGGCTCGCGTTGTAGGCGTCGTTAATGACGGTGATGTCGCGGCCAGAGAAAACCTGCATCCTCCAACGCTCGGCGAGGGTAACGCTCTCCAGAGCGGCAATGCAGTCCGCCAAAGGAAATCCCAATTCGTGCCCAACTGCAAGAGCCGCCAGGGCGTTCATCACGTGATGCTCACCAATGACGCGGAACCGAACCGTCGCGGTTTCCCCGAACACACTGACGTCAAAGTGAGTTCCCGACAGCGTCGACTCGACGTCGATCCCCTGGACGTCACATCCATGAGTCCGGCCAAACCAAACAACGCGTCCCGGTGCATGAGTCGTCATCGAGGCCACGCGATGATCGTCACGGTTCAAGATGGCTACGCCCTCGGGTAACAATCCCTGGACGATTTCCGACTTGGCAATGACCGTGTTGTCGATCCCACCGAACTCACCAGCATGGGCGAGACCCACCATGAGGACGACGGCGACATCGAGTGGCGCCAGTGCAGTCAAACGTGCGATGTGCCCGATGCCACTCGCACCGAGCTCCAAAATCAGGAAACGCGTTGCCAGCGTGACTTTGAGCATCGTCAGGGGGGCACCGACTTCGTTGTTGAACGACGCTATCGGCCAGATTGTTTCCCCCTGCTGAGCACACATGGTGGCAACCAAGTTTTTGGTTGTGGTTTTGCCGTTCGAGCCCGTAATGCCGACAACCTTGAGGTGACCCTGTGCCCGAACTCGAGCAACTACTTCCTTCGCCAATGCCGCGAGAGCATCCACGGTGTCGCTCACAAGAATTTGGGGCACCGCCACATCAACTTTGCGATTGACAACGACTAAGGCAGCTCCACGCGCTACGGCCTGATCGACGAAATTGTGACCATCGGTGAATTCCCCCGGTTTCGCAAAAAAGATGCCGCCCTGCTCGATGACTCGGGAATCCGTGTCTGACGGACCCGCAACGACAAGCTCCTCGGTGGATTCCGGATTCAGCACAAGTTGACCCGAGAGGACCGTTGAGATGTCACGCAAAGT
Source organism: Microbacteriaceae bacterium (assembly GCA_009925875.1). Taxonomy (GTDB): domain Bacteria; phylum Actinomycetota; class Actinomycetes; order Actinomycetales; family Microbacteriaceae; genus RFQD01. The sequence continues at coordinate 4,551 of RFQD01000036.1, forward strand.
CATCGGAATCATTCGAGTCCTCCCGTTGGGTAACCGGCTTCTGAAAGTGCCGCACGCATGTCGTCGCGGGCACTATACGAGATTCGAGAGCCAGCGACTTCACGATAACTTTCATGACCCGGACCCGCGTAAAAAATCACGTCGCCCGCTCGCGCCATCGCGACGGCCTCACGCACCGCGCGGGCAGGATCGGGTTGCTCAAAGACGAGTCCGTCGGGACGCGCAGCACGGGCACCAGCAAGGAGCGCGGATCGAATCATCGCGGGGTCCTCGGAGCGCGGGTGATAGTCAGTGACAATGACCGCGTCGGCAAGTCGGGCGGCAATTGCGCCGAGTTCGGGTCGCTTCAGAGTGTCGCGATCACCGTCGGCGCCAAAGACCATGATGATCTTGCCGGATGTGACGCGACGAAGTGCGTCGAGGCACACTCGAAAAGCCTCCGGAGTGTGACCGTAGTCAACCACGGCAACAGGGCCCTCGGTACCGGAAACAACTTCGAGTCTGCCCGGAATGTAGACGGGAATGCCCGCGTCACTCGTGACCGCTGCCACAAGATTCTCGACGGGAACGCCCGCCGATATCGCCATGACGATTGCCAGCGCAGCGTTAAGTGCCATGAATCTGCCCAGCACCGGCACAGAAGATCCAATGGTCACACCTTGTCCGCGGATGCGGAAGGTGGTCTGCTCGAACGATTCGGACGTAACCTCGACGTGCCAATCGGCCTCGACCTCCGGATTCATCGTGACCGTTTCGATGGGGATCAGGGCCGTCTCTGCCAGAATCTTCCCCCACGAATCATCCACGCACACGACCCCTCGAGAGGAAACCTCGGGCGAAAAGAGTGCGCACTTGGCAGCAAAGTAGTCATCGAGCGTCGCATAGTCGTCCAGATGGTCATGACTGAGATTGGCAAAACATGCCACGTCAAAATGGATGCCCGAAACCCGATGTCGCGTAAGAGCCTGTGCCGACACCTCGAGCGCGACGGCACCAACTCCTGCTTCTCGCGCGGCCGCAAGAAAAGAATGCAGTTCCGGCGCCTCGGGAGTAGTGAGTCCGCTCGGCACCTCCTGAGCGCCGATTCTGCGTTCGGCTGTCGTGCTCAGGGCTGTCACGATGCCGGCAGATTCCAAAACGCTGGCGAGAGCGTAAGCGATGCTTGTCTTGCCATTGGTGCCGGTAATGCCAAAAGTCAGACGTGTTGAGTCCGACGAGCCATAGATTTCGGCAGCCAGCGAACCGAGCAGCTCCCGAGGACGCTCACTCACGAGAACTGGCAGCTTCACGTCACTCAGAAACTGAGTTCCCGCCTTGTCCGTCAGAATCGCCACAGCACCCGCACGCTCGGAATGAACGCCAAAACTCGCTCCGTGCTGGTGGGAACCAGGTAGGGCCACGAAGATGTCCCCGGGCACAATCTTTTTACTGTCGAGTTCCACTCCGGTCACCCGCACAGTCGCCCGATCTGGGGGAACCTCAACACCGAGTTGTTTCCCAATTTCTCCGAGTGAGATTCCCGGCGTCTGCGAGGGCCGAAGCAAGGTCATCGTGCCGCAGCGCTCCTTTTGCCCGGTGGTCCTAACCGCTCCAGACTACCTGTTCATGGCAGAGAGGAGGCTCTCCGCGTCAGCGCTGCCACCCGGTGTTCTTCCGGCGTCTGGTTGGGCCGCACACGCCCTAGTACGTCACTGGCCAGTAGGGCGAGTTCGACGTGGATGGCTGAATTCGGTATTGCTTGACCACTTGCTCCATGAGGTCGTGGATGACCGGCGCAACCGCAGCAGTGCTGTTCGAGGACGGGTTAGCCAAGGTGACCAGGACGACATATTGCGGATCTTCCGCAGGAATAAGTCCGGCAATCGAGACAATAAAGCTTGTGGAATAGGTGCCATCACCAGCCGACATTTCAGCTGTACCAGTTTTCGCCGCAACACGATATCCCGGGATGGTGAGTTGCGGGCCGAGCCACCCGTTGGTGACAACACCTTCAAGCATCCCCGTGACTTCCTGAGCAGCACTTGCGGAGACGACACGAACCGACTCCGGCAAAGACGGCGCAGTCACAGCACCATCGGGCGACGTACATTCCTCGACGAGGCGAACAGGCAGTCGAATACCGTTGTTTCCGATTGCTTGATAGGCGCCGGCCATCTGCACGGCTGTGGCCGCTAAACCTTGGCCGAAGAACATGTTGTAGTAGGTCTGGTTGTCCCATTGCTCAGGGTCATAAAGAATTCCCGCTGACTCACCCAGAAACCCAACGGCGGTGGGCTGTCCCAGGCCAAACTTCGTCATGTAAGAAAATCGTTGATCGGGCGAGAGCCCTTCACCAAAAAGGCTCATTCCCACGTTGCTCGATTCCACCAGCACGCCTTGCAACGTCAGATTGGGATCGTGGTCCGAACTGTCTTTCACGCGAGCACCATTGGCAAATTCCATGAGACTCGGAGCCTCCACACGCGAAGCATGATCAGCCATTCCCGTGTCGACAACCATCGCGGCGGTGAGGGACTTCATTGTTGACCCCGGCTCATAGGGAGCCGCAAAGGCATATGATCCGCGATACTGCTCCGGAGTTGCGTCGACGTTATTGGGATCGACGGACGGGTAATCGGCTACCGCACGCAACTTACCCGTTTTGACCTCGAGAACTACCGCGATTCCAAATCGGGCATCCTGAGCTTGCGCTTGCGTGGCTAAGACTTGCTGGGCGTACCACTGCAAATCGGAGTCGATGGTCAGACGGAGTTGAGACCCCTGTTTTGCCTGAACCGATGTCACCGTGCTTCCTGGGATCCGCACACCATCGGCACCTCGCTCGTACGTTTCTTGGCCATTCTCGCCGGCGAGACACGAGTCCTGTGTCAGCTCCAGCCCGGCAAGTGCGGTTCCATCCGAGCCGACGTACCCAAGAAGGTTTCCCGCGACAGAGCCATTGGGGTAGGCACGACTCGGAATCTGTTCGAAATACAGCCACGGTATTTCGAGTTGATTGAGAGCCCGGAACTGCTCGACGCCAACTCCGCGCGTGACATAGGCGAAGTCGGCATTGGGATTGGCGGTTAGGGACGACGAGATGGCGCCGAGAATATCCTCAGGCTTCTGACCGGTAATGGAGGCAATCTCCATGGCGGCCTCTTCCGTCGAGACCTTGTGCATGTTCTCACCCGTACCTCGCTCGAATTCGCGCGCGTTGCGGGGAGACATCGTGACGTCGTACTTCAGAATCGCGTCGGCAAGCACAATGCCGTTCGCATCCGTAATGTCCCCTCGCGGAGCGAAGACCGTGGCTGGTAGAGACATTTTGCCCGCGGAAGCGGCGTCATACTCGGCTGCGCGAACAATTTGTATGTCGATCAAACGAACCACGACCACCGCGAAGAAAGCGACGACGATGAGCATCGTGAGGCTGACCCTCAATTTGGTGATTCGTCGAGTACTCACGGAACTTGTTCGTCCCCTAATTAGTGCGTCGCCAGACCGGGTAGTCCATGAGCTAACGCTACGGGCGCCGCGGGAGCGAGACCGGCTGGCGCGCCGTTGGGGTCCGCCACCGCGGGTGCTGCATGCGATGCCGCGTCGCCCGTCTGCGGCAGGGACGCACTCGTCACGAGGGGCACGTTAGCGAGGAGAGAGTTGGGCACAAGTGTTCCACCGTCGGACCCGACGAGACGCGTGAAGCCATCGCCTGATGAGGGTGCACCCAGAATTGCTCCATCGGATAACCGCAGATAGGCGGGGGTGTTATTCGACAACATCCCTAAGGCTTCCGCGTTCAGGGCCAGGTGTTGAGGAGACGACAGTCGGTCAATATCTTGCGTCATCTGCTGAAACGAACGACTCGCCTCTTTATTTGCTGACTGCAGATGAGCAATTTCGTATGCGCCACTCTCTAGAGCCACGCTGAGCAGCATTTGCGCAATCATCACACAAAACATGACGACGGCCGTCACGAGCGCAAAAAAGGCTTTCGGTCGACGCCGGGCACGCGTGCGTCGCACACCGTGAAGCCAAGAAATAGACCCTGGGATGCTCGTCGAGGGGGTTACCGGAACAAGATGCCGCTCGGGCCCAAGATCGGGCCGACGAACCGGTGCGACCATGCTCATGCTGCGGCCCTCACTCGCTCCACCGCGCGGATACGCACGGGCGCCGATCGCGAATTGACTGCTTTCTCGTCTGCCGACGCGAGTTCGGCGCCGCGAGTCAGCGTTCGAAACTGCGGCGCCCGCGAGGCGAGTGGGACTGGCATTCCAATCGGCGTGGAATCGTTTGTCGCATCGGCGAATTCGGCCTTAACAATTCGGTCCTCAAGAGATTGATAGGACATGGCGACGACACGCCCGCCGACTTCGGTGGACTGCAGGGCCGCAGGTATGGCGCGATGCAAAATACTGAGCTCGTCATTTACTTCCACGCGCAGTGCCTGAAAAACGCGCTTGGCCGGATGACCCGCATTCTTCAAGGCCGCCGGTGTCGCATCCTGAAGAATGCTGACCAAAGCACCGCTAGAACTGATGGGCGAGTGTGACCGCGCCGCGACGATGGCGCGCGCGTATCGTGGCGCGAGCTTTTCGTCACCGTATCGCCGAAAAATCGAGATAAGAGCATCGACGTCATACGTCGCGAGCACATCCGCAGCGCTTACTCCCGAGCTTTGGTCCATGCGCATGTCAAGGGGAGCATCCTGAGCGTAAGCGAAGCCCCTATCCGAGCGATCAAGTTGCAATGACGAGACACCGAGGTCAAACAGGAACCCAGCGACGAAGGTCAGGTTGTTGTCCGAAAGGACCTGTGGGATCTCGTCAAAAACAGCGTGAACCAAGGTGCACCGATGCGAAAAAGACACGAGCCGTTCGCGGGCGATGGCAAGCGCCTGAGGGTCGCGATCGATTCCAATGAGATGGATGTTCTCGAAGCGAGTGAGGAACGCCTCCGCATGACCACCCATCCCCAGAGTGGCATCGACGAGGACTGCCCCTGCTTTGTCCAAGGCGGGACCAAGCAGCGTGACGCATCGTTCGAGTGCAACGGGAATGTGTATCTTTCGGATGTCCATGGAGAAAGTTGGCTCGAGCCGTTGAGTTTCGATTCCCCTCCACCTCAGCCAGAGACCGGGGAAGGAGCTTCCGGATGGGGCTGGCGGGGAGTCGAAACCAAACGACTAGAAGAGGCCAGGGATCACCTCCTCTTCGGTATCCGAGAAGGTCGACTCGTGCGCAACGAGGTACTCGTCCCATGCGCGGGCATCCCAGATCTCGACACGGTTACCCGCTCCGATGACGGCGAGGTCGTGCGTGAGTCCCGCATATTGACGCAAATTTGCCGGGATGGAAATCCGGTTCTGCTTGTCCGGAGTTTCTGCACTCGCGCCAGATAGAAAGACGCGGAGAAAGTCGCGGGCGACTTTGTTCGTGACCGGCGCCTGTCGAATCTTTTCGTGAATGTTCTCAAACTCGCGCGCAGTGAACACGTACAGGCAGTTCTCCTGACCGCGCGTCACGACGATCCCGGAAGCGAGTTCCTCCCGAAATTTGGCCGGCAGAATAACGCGCCCTTTGTCGTCGAGCTTGGGAGCGTGTGCACCGAGAAACACGGGCGCACCTCCCCTCTTACCGGCCAGTTCGTGGTTGCTCCCCCACTTTACTCCACTTCACACCACTATTTACCATTTTTTTTCAAACTCGCGTTTGAATACCCCATAAAAGCCCGTAAACACGGGAAATTTTGAGTGGAGGAAAATGGAGGAAAATTATCCTGATACCCGTTCTCGACCGCCCTCATGGGGGCCAGGACCAGGACGGTCAGCGCAAAAAAGCCGCCCGAAAGGGGCGGCTTGCGAGAACGACGGCGGTCGTTCTCCGGTGTTTTTGCGTCAGACTACGACGACTGACCTTCTTGTCTCTGGTCCCATTGACGCTGCATCCG
>RFQD01000351.1 GCA_009925875.1 Microbacteriaceae bacterium
TACTATCATAACAACCGACACAATCGACGAAACGCTGTTTTCTCAGATCCGCTCCGATGCTCAATTCAACCCACATGGTCTATCCGCCGTCACGTTTGACGGAACGGAGTATCAAATCATCAAAACACACGATCCGGAGTCACTCATACACTCACTGAGTTTCAAACCGTTCAAACGTGTATGGGTGCATACAAGAAACGCGACAACATGGGCGCGTGGTATCACAGCGACCCATGCGTTCATTCAAGGCGACTATATCGTGTTCCACAACGGTGTTCTGAGTTCATCGGGAGCAAAACAACATCCGGTTGACTCGATGCTCTTGTGCGATCTTTTGAAATACACGTCACCGGCAAACATTCAGGCCATGCTCAACACCCTTGGCGAAACATGGGCAAACATCATGATAGTCGACACGAAACTCGACCGATATTATATCATCCGTCAGAATTCCGGATCGCTCCATACCGATGCCCGAGGGAATTTCTCGACAAACTCATTCTCCGAAATTTCTGTTCCGGTCGGACAGAACACCAGCGAAACATTCTCGCTCCGGCCAATCCCTGTACCAGCCCCAACACAATCTCCGGTGTTCTCTCATTCCAGTTTGTTTGACCGTGACACAATCTCCGATACTTGGTCGCGATATTATGATCCGGTCAATTCCGACGATATTCTCTCGGAAACAGAGATACTCATGCTCCGCGACGATCCGCGCATGATAGCAAACGGTCCCGATTTCTTGGATCTTGTGTATGATTTCGGTTTCGAGAAACGATCACCAAGATCAAACGATTTCTACAAACTGTGTAACACCAAGCAAAGATCACAGCTCCGATCAATACAGAGACAAGCGGCAAAACAATACAAACGATCGGCGTATCTGAGAAAGGGAGCGTGATATGACCCTCAGAACATTCACATTCCAATCTGAAACACTCAGCGAGTGCCGTTGGATAGTTCAGGTCAAGGAACTACCCAAGCCCGTCGTTATCAGGCGTGTGTTCGACACTTTCACTCTCGCCTTAGCGTCTCTCGCTCCTATGGCTGAGTTTAGGCGACAGAGCGCCATTGGGCGTTTCTATTGTCCTGAGAGTCAAGACGTGCGTTTCCTCTTGGTGTTCAAAGCTCCGAAGCTCTAAACGCTCTCAAGGCATCTCCCATTCCACCCGACGGTCTTTTGGCTCTCGGGTGTTTTCTTTTGGGTCGGTTTGTGTTTGTGATCGGGAGTGTGCTATCGCTGGAGATATAAATATTTTTT
>RFQD01000352.1 GCA_009925875.1 Microbacteriaceae bacterium
CTATGTATCTCTCTTGCTCAGTCATCACCCGTGGATGCGCGAAAACAACGATTGATCGCCGCGAGGTCGATGGAACGGTCGAAACGGTTCGCCAGGTTACGATCGTGGCTCACAAACACAACAGTGGTCTTGTTCGCGGATGCGGTCGCGACCAGAAGGTCGAGGAACCGGTCCCGGTGGACTTCGTCCAGGGCCGATGTCGGCTCGTCACAGATCAATAACTCAGGGCTGCCGATCAGGGCGCGCGCGGCGGCGACACGTTGCTGCTGTCCGACGCTGAGTTTTGTCACCGGACGGTCCAGAAGTTCTCCGATACCGAGGCTGCCCGCGATGCGCCGGGCTTCATCAATTGGCGATCCTTTCAATTTCGCGCGGCGACCAGGATTGATTCGCAAAGGGAGCGTGATGTTCTCCAAAGCGTCGAGGTAAGGCAACAAATTGAACATCTGGAACAAATAACCCACATGATCACCGCGAAACCGGTCGCGTTCCGTGGAACTCATCGTGTCGAGTGCGCGGCCGAGGACGCGGACACTCCCGCGCGGTGAAGGCAAGATTCCGGTCAACAAACCCAGCAATGTCGTCTTGCCACATCCCGATGGTCCGTAGAGGAAAACCCTTTCGCCGGCCGCGATCGTCAAATGGCTGATGTCGATAATTTCCGGACCGTTGCCGTAGGCGAAAACGAGGGACTGGATCGAGATGGACGGGTGCATTGGCCAACCTGCGTGAATGTCCGGTCATTATCCCTGATTTCGTTGATTTCGCAAATGCAACAGGCGCGGCCAGGGCGCCGGACAGCTTCAGGGCTCCAATCCCTGTCCGAAACGCGATTCAGGTCAGTTAAATTCGCGGTCCGCGAGGCGGTTGGACCGGACATCCGGAACCGGGCGGACGTCAACGGCGCTTGGACCCCTGGTACCGCCAAGCGAATGATCTCCCGCCTTGCTCCATTCGATCTGGAATACGTGGAACAACCGCTCGTCCACGACGACTTGCTTGGTCACGCCCAACTCAGACGCTGGAGCCCGGTGCCGATTGCCCTCGATGAAAGTGCGTACACGACCACCGACGTCCTGAACATCATTCGTGCCGAAGCCGCGGACGTGATCCTTCTGGACCCTCATGAAGCTGGCGGCCTATGGCAGGCCCGCAAGGCTGCGTCCATCTGCGAAGCTGCGGGAATTCCGGTGACCCTGCATTCCGGTGGCGAACTCGGGTGCTCGACAGCGGCGTACCTACACCTTGCATGGTCGACGCC
>RFQD01000353.1 GCA_009925875.1 Microbacteriaceae bacterium
GATACCGAGAAGGTCCAGTTCGAGAAGCTTCACCACGCTGAGGGTTACGCTAGCCAGACCCTTAGTTCGCAGCTCATCTCAGGCGCGGTGTCCGCCGCTGACATCCAGGACATCGTCCGGCGTGCCGAGACACGCGTTGGTGTCAACAAGCCATTCCCGGAGCTGAATGACACCCTTCGGTCGGTCATCGCAACCTCTGCCATCTCGCACGGCGTCGACGTGGAAGAGTTCAACGCGATGTTCTTCGCGGGCATCCCGTCAGACATTGCGGAGTACATCCAGGCATCTTCGCGCGTGGGTCGTACACACGTGGGCTTCTCACTGCTGGTCCCGGTGCCGCAGCGGTATCGAGACCGGTTCGTGCTGGAGATTCACGACATCTTCCACCGATTCCTTGAGCGGATGATTTTGCCAGCCGCGGTTGACCGGTGGGCCGAGAAAGCCCTCGTGCGGGTGATGCCGAGCTTCTTTCAGGAGTACGTGTGCGGCATGAACGCCATCGAGCGCCTATGCACGGCAGACGACGACAAGAAGCGCAATAGCCCGACGTTTGCGATGGCACCCGATGTGCGCGACTTCCTGGCAGTGCCGGCCAACATGAAGACCACCGAGGCCTTCATGGAGAAGGCGCTCGGTCTGTCCTTCTCTCCTTCACCGGAAGGGAAGAGCTACTACCGCTCGCTGCTCAAGGGGCAGCTCACCCACTACCAGCAGGACCTAGGCGTCGACCGCCTCGTCAACGGCACTCGCTTGGTCCAGTTCTTCGCGGCGCGCAACAGCCTGCTGCGACCGATGACATCGCTGCGCGACGTTGACCAACCTGGCGTTATCCACGAGTCCGGTACCGACGCGTCCTACAAGCGCGTAGCTGACGGAATGACGGCGCGCGCGATGACTTTCATTCGACGGGGCTCCGGTGCCGACATCGATTCGACGGATAACGCTACGGAATCGCGGAGCTGAAGGAGAAACAAGGTGGCCAAAGCCAAAACGATGAACCGCTCTCGCAACCAGCTTGCGACGGCCTACGCACCGGAGAGCTTCTTCACCTTCGAGGGCGGGATGGGTGCATGCATCGCGCGGTCGTCGGCCGGCGAGCCCATCCAGCTGTCGGAATCAACCATGGACCTGGTGTTCGAGCGAATGAACGAACTGGGGCGGGCCTGGTTCAACGCCGCCTCTTCTGCGCGGGATGGCAACCCGACAAAACCACGCATCCTGCACGCGCAATGCGTCGACCAGGCCTTGCTTGACCCGACG
>RFQD01000354.1 GCA_009925875.1 Microbacteriaceae bacterium
CAGCTTAAAATTTGCGCAGCCCATCTAAACGCGATCAGGACACGCGAGGGCCTGTGAATTCAATTCCCGTCGCGACGAGACCGGCATGCTGACGCCAAATTCCCTAGATAACAGGTACTTGGCGTGTTAACTTCTGTGCCTTGAATTGGAGCTGTACACGACGAGCTGCCACGGGGGAGTACCGAATCCATGCCGGCAACGCATGATCCCAACAACCGCACTTTTTTTGAGACCCTCGCGCGCGAAATCAACTCGCGCGTCCCTGACTCGAAAATCAATCACACCGCGCATCCATCCCACGATGACGAGGATGTGTTCGTCGTCGACGCCAAGAGCATCCAGGGCGTCACGACGGAATTGAAAAAGCACTTTCCCTACCTTCTTGATGTGGCGGGCGTAGATTATCCAGAGCGGGAAAAGCGCTTTGAGGTTGTTTACCACTTCATGAACCCGGACACGAAGCGCCGCCTGCGTGTCAAAGCTCCGGTCGCCGACGGTGAGTCGATCGCCTCGGTCACCAACATTTACCGTGCCGCCAACTGGTTCGAGCGCGAGGCATTCGACCTCTTCGGAATCAAGTTCACAGGTCACCCCAATCTGCGCCGCATCCTGTGCCACGAGGACTTTGTCGGCCATCCGTTGCGCAAGGACTACCCGGCTGACGGCAACCAGGAACTCCGCACGGCCTTGCATCATTCATTCGAGAAAGACCGCGCCCGGATGATGGCAGAGGAAGAAGACCATCTCTCGGACCGTGTGTGGCTGAATATCGGACCGGCACACCCCGCGACCCACGGCACCCTCCGCTTCATGGCCGTCCTGTCGGGCGAGACCATCGAGAAGATGGACGTCGAGATCGGGTACCTGCACCGTTGCTTCGAGAAGATGTGCGAGACGCACAATTACAATCAGATCATCCCCTACACAGACCGTCTGAATTACTGCTCGGCGCCGATGAACAACAATGCCTGGTGCCGTACGATCGAGAAAATGATCGGCATCGAGGTTCCGGCTCGCGCGCAGGCGATGCGCGTCATCCTGGACGAATTCTCGCGCATCATCGATCACTTCGTTTGCATCTGTACCAATGCGGTCGACCTGGGCGCGCTGACCAACTTCTGGCTCGGATTCCAGGCCCGCGAGCGCGTCTATGACCTGTTCGAGAAACTGTGCGGCGCGCGCCTGACCGTGTCACTGGCGCGCGTGGGCGGCATGGGCTTTGACCTGCCGGAAGGCTGGATCCAGCAAGCCAAGGAAAC
>RFQD01000355.1 GCA_009925875.1 Microbacteriaceae bacterium
CTCGGTGCACGAGGGCGTCACGCTGGCCAACGAACCTGAAGTGATTCCGTCGATTGGCGAAATCGAAGGTGGCGTGAACATCCTGCTCGTCGGCAGCGACTCTCGAGCAAACACCGGGCTCGAAGAAGACGGCGGTGTTCTCAACGACGTCAATATGCTTCTGCACATCTCGGCGGATCACACGAGCGCGACCGCCGTGAGCATTCCTCGCGACATGGTGTTTCCCATGGCGGACTGTCCCGACTCGAATGGTGACGGTCAGAGCGACGGTGGCGGTTGGACCGGGCCCATCAACGCCGTGATGAACGAGGGCGGGCTAGCCTGCGTGGTTGCCACCGTGGAACAGGTCACCGGCATGGCTATCCCTTATGCGGCGCTCGTTGATTTTGCCGGAGTCATTCAGATGGCTGACGCCATCGGTGGAGTTGATGTCTGCGTTGCAGAAACCATCGAAGACATTTACACGGGAACCTTCCTTGATCCCGGAGTGCACACGTTGAGTGGCGCGGAGGCACTTGCGTTTCTTCGCACCCGACACGGAGTGGGTGATGGTTCCGACCTCGGACGCATTTCGAATCAACAGGTTTTTCTCTCCTCACTCGTGCGCAAGTTGAAGAGCAGTGAAACGTTGACAAATCCCGTCAAGCTGTACCGGATCGCCAAGGCTGCCCTGGGCAACATGCAGCTTTCCAACAGCCTCAACAACGTCGACACAATGGTGTCGATTGGTATGGCGCTGCGCAATATTCCGCTCGACAGTGTCGTCTTCGTTCAGTACCCCGGCTCGACGGGTGGCGACGGTGTCTATACCGGCAAGGTGCAACCCATCCAGTGGGCGGCCGATGAGCTCTTTGCCGCATTGATGGCAGACCAACCCGTTGCTGTCAGTGGTGGAACGGGCGTGGGTTCGACGGTTGATCCCAACGCGGACGCGCAGCGGGCAGCGGATGAAGCCGCGGCCGCGGCCGCCAAGGCAAGTGCGACCCCCCGCGCTCAAAAGAAGGCAACGCCATCGGCGAGTTCCTCTTCCTCGGCAATGCCGAGCGCAACCCCGACTCCCACGGCCGCCGCTCCGGCACCCGTCAAAGTTCAACTCCCCTCGGACATTCACGGCCAAAGCGCCAACGATTACACGTGCTCCAAGGGCCGCACGCTCAACGACCAGTAATCGAGTTAGCCTGACCGGGGTCAAGCGGTTAGACTTCTGCGGTGCGCTTTCGGGCGCGCTGGAGACGTCGCATAGTCCGGTCGAGTGCGCC
>RFQD01000356.1 GCA_009925875.1 Microbacteriaceae bacterium
CGATTGAGTCGGCGCCGGGGTCGGGGTGGAGGTCACCGAGGGCGCGGATGAGGCGGTTGCCGACGCGGTTGGCGTTGCCGAGGGTGCAGCAAAAGCCGGCGCGGAGACGCCGAACTGCACGACGGTCGCAGCGACGAGCGCCAGACCGAGGATGGCGCTCTTGAATGACAGACCACGTGACGTGTTCATCGAACTCTCCCCGCAAGAATCACACGACGCTTGCTCTGCAGAATCTATCGCACGCTGTTGGTCGTGTCACCTTCCCAAACGGGCCCCTCACTGAGGATTGAGACCCACGCATCAGAATCTTCAAAGCCGGCTACTCGCAGCATGACGTGACCTTTGCTAGTTTCAATTACTCGTTAGTCGTGTCACGCGAATGACGGGTTGACCGAACGTTTACATACGGATGAGCGGAGAGCCCTCGTGCCGAAGCAGTCGTTTGCCGACAAGTATGGGCCGTACGCACTTGTTGCCGGAGGGTCCTACGGGCTTGGCGCTGCTTTCGCGGAGGGAATCGCCCGGCGCGGCCTGAACTTGGTCATCCTGGCCCGTAACAAAGCCGCTCTCCAGGCGACAGCGGCCCGAATTGCTGATCAATACGGCGTGGAGGTGATCGCCATCGAGGCGGACTTGACCGACATCGGAGAGGTAAAGAAGCGAATCTCCGCCCTTGATGTTGAGATTGGTCTTCTCGTGTATGACGCCGCATCGGTGCCGATTGGGCCGTTCGCCGACGCGACCGAAGCGCAGCTCGAATCGGCGGTCGCCGTCAACGTGCGTGCACCGTTGGTGTTGACCAAACTTCTATCGACTCCCATGATCGATCGAGGCCGAGGTGGCGTTGTGCTCATGTCGTCGCTCGCGGGCGGGCAGGGAAGCCCGAACTTGGCGACCTACGCCGCGACGAAAGCGTTCAACACGGTGCTGGCCGAAGGCCTATGGAAAGAACTTGCTCCGCGGGGTGTCGACGTGCTGGTCTGCACGGCAGGCGCGATCATGACGCCCGGTTATGAACAAGCGGAGAGTTCTCGGCCAGCTCCGGGAACCCTGCCGGCGGTCACCGTGGCCGAACAAACCCTCAACGCCCTCGGCCGTGGCCCCGTCGTCATACCCGGCCCGGTCAACAAAATTGGCAGATTCATGATGACCCGGCTACTGTCGAGGCGCGCCACAATCGGCATCATGGCAAAGAACACGGGAGGTTTATCGTGACGATTCTTTTAGGTTTACTCACCCCGCTCGTCGCCTACGC
>RFQD01000357.1 GCA_009925875.1 Microbacteriaceae bacterium
CTTTCGCCTCCAGGCGATCGATCGACGAACCCTGACCTTAGGGCCGCTTCGTAGTACCGGATTGCGAGTGGCAACGGGACGGTAAAGCTTTTTTCGCCTCCGGCGCTGTGGTAGCAGCATCAGCCGGAGCGCGCGCGCGGCTGATGCCCATTGCTTGTCAATGACGCGCAGTGCAACCGCGGCGTGCGTTGGTTCGTCGGGGTTGAGCTGGTTCACCGCTTGGTAGCGGAACTGTGAAAAGCGGCGGTCGAGAAAAGCGCGTGCCTCGTAGTAGGTGACGAGATCGGCGCGCCGACCGACTAGCGGGAGCGAGTCATCAGCCATTTGCGCGGAGAAGTGAGAGATTGAACCCGTTTCATCGGGCGGCGGGTTGCGTTGTAGCAAGCTTGCTGCGCTGCTTCGGCAATCGTTGAAACGCTCGCCTCGTACTGCTTGCGAGCTTTCTCGCGGAGTCTTCGGCCCTCGCCAAGTTCACCGTTCTCTTTCTGGATGCGTTCGAGGTACTCCGTAAGCTCGGGCGTGGTTGCAAGTCGTTCGTCAAAGACGCTGTCGAGCGTAGCGCTCCATTGAGAAACGGTGATGAAAGTCTCAATCAGTTCAGTGACCAAGTCCGAACCGGTGCGAGTCGCAAAACGCTGCTTGGGTGCGCGAATGAGTGGCTCGCGAAGATATGTGATCTCGCGCGAAGTGCTCGGAGACGAGGTCACGCGAACGCGCGAGAGTTCGGGTGACGATTGCGCGCGAGTTGCGGAAAGTGTTTCGGCGCTCATTCAAAGGGCGGCTGATAGTCGATGCGGCTCTCGTACTCTTTCACCGCTGCACGCGCGCGGCGGTTCCATTCCTCATCCCCGGTGATTTTGGAAAAGCCGATTCCATCGTAAGTGGAACCCGAGGTGTACGTGCGAACGTTGACCTGGCCTTTGGGGTACACGGCCCAAGCGCTTGCGGCGAATTCCTCTGCCGCTTTCGTGATGTACGAAGCAACAATCTCGCGAACGGTGAGCTCGCGGATTAGGCGGTGCGTGTAATGACGCGGCGGAAGTTGCCGCGGTTGTAGTGGTGGCATTCTCATTCCCGGATAATGCCTTGCCATCCCCATTCGAGCGAGAGGCAATGAGGGGAAGCTCATCGCCCCCCGCCCTTGATGGTGCACACGACTGACACACGAGCGGAGCGAGCAAGACAAGCGGTCCGGCGGTCTACTCGTAAAACTCGTTTCCGTGTAAAACT
>RFQD01000358.1 GCA_009925875.1 Microbacteriaceae bacterium
GCCACAACCGACGACGGTACGCTACCCCATTTTCACGGCGGAATCGAGAGGTTCGATCGCAGCGTCTTGCAACGGCCTCAGGTCGCGTTCGCCTCGCGGCGCTTCTCGAGAACGACCGCGTTGCCCTTGGCGTTGTACTCGATGCGCGTCATGAACGACCGCATCAGCATCACGCCGCGACCGCTCGGGACGTCGAGCCGCTCCTCGAGCGTGCAGTCGGGCACCTGTGCCGGGTCGAAGCCATCCCCCTCGTCCTCCACCTCGATCTTGACGTGATTCGTGCTCACCTCGCAGAAGACCGCGACACACTTCGCAGGATCGAGCTTGTTGCCGTGCACGATGGCGTTGACGATCGCCTCCTCCGCAGCGAGGTGGATGGCGAACACCTCCTCGGCGGACCACCCATGGGCGCCGAGCTGCTCGAGCAATTCGTCGGTGACTGTCCGGCTCGCACCTCGCTCGCTCGTCAGGCGAACCTGCCGATGCCAGCCGGCCGTCGATTCATGTCCCATGGCGGTCAGTTCCCCGTGGCCCGGCCACGCCCCGTCGTCCTAGAAGGCCGCGAGCGCCTCGGACTCCCCATCGCGGATGTCGAACAACTTGTCGAGTTTGGTGATCCGGAACACCTCGAGAATCTCCGGTCGGATGTGGCACATGCGCAACCGGCCGTTGAGCGTCTTCACCTTGCGATCGAGCACGATGAGCTTGCCGAGCGTCGCGCTCGAGATGAATTCGACATTCGAGAAGTTGAGGACCATTTTGCGGCCATTCTGAGCGTCAACTAGGCCGAAGAGCTCCTGACCAAGCTCGTGGATGCTCGATTCGTCGAGCACGGTCTTGTCAACGAAGCGGACGACCGTGACATCGCCGACTTTCGAAACGTCGATCCTGTGATGGGCCGTCATGGAGCCGCTCCGAATTGGCAGTCACACCCAAGCGAGTCGTGCAAGGTAGTCGCTCAGCCACGAACGTGCCACGACCCCCCTCCCACAAGCGGCAATCATCTCGTTGCCGGTCGTTTTCGCTTCGCGCTGCCACTTTGGCAGAGGCATGCCCACCATCACGTTCATGCAAAATATAGATGGTGAGCCGGATTTCGCCATCGAGCAGCGGAATCCGGTAGCAAACCACATTTTCCGCTTTATGGCGCGCCAGTTGCTCTCCTTGCGGCACGCCCCATGGCTGGTGCCGGGGCGGCAGGTTCGGCTCGGTGCACACAGCCCGTAGGGT
>RFQD01000359.1 GCA_009925875.1 Microbacteriaceae bacterium
CCTGACGGACAGGACGCCGGGGATGGAAGGCGCGTGGACGCCGGAACACGGTCGCGGGCGGTTTGTGTTCGACAAGAAGTTCCATGTCTCGCCGTTTTTTCCGATGGACATGAAATACACTTGGGTGTTCTCCGCCCCGCGCGGGGAGGATCGTTCGCCGTTGCATGTTTACATGATGAACGAGCGCGAAGGGGTCAAGGTCTTTGAGTCGGTTCTGGACTTGCGTCGCGGGCGCATTTCCTCGTCGAGTCTGGCGAGGGCATTGGGCTTTTATCCGTTGATGACGGCGGTCGCGATCAGCGCGATTTATGTTCAAGCCGGGATTTTATGGCTGAAACGGACGCCATTCTTTACGCATCCTTCAAAAATCTTGTGAAAATGTGGCACTCCCTAGACTTTTTTGGTGTGGTGCTCCACAATTTTCAAGTCTGTTGTCATCTGCGGGAGTGGCTGTCTTGGAACGCGGAAACGGAAGCAGCGTGATGAGCGGTTCTGCCGTCAAGGGATCCTTGTCGCAGTCGATGGTGCATCGCCTTCTGCGCGGTCTCGCTCGCGGCCACCTCACGATCGAGGACGCGACCGGACGTCACGAGTTCGGTTCGCGCAATGCGGCGGGACAGGCGGGCGACGATCCAGTCGCTCTCATCAAGGTCACCGACATGCGGATGTACGCGGACGTCACGACGCGCGGGTCGATCGGTGCCGCCGAGGCCTACATGAAAGGCTGGTGGACGTCACCCGATCTGGTCCAGGTGATCCGGGTTTTTGTCGCCAACCGCGCCCTGCTCACGCAACTGGATTCAACCTTTGCCCGTCTTGCCATGCCATTTTGGCGTCTTGCCCATTGGCTGCGTCGCAACAACGAGGGCGGCAGCAAACAAAACATCGTCGCGCATTACGATCTGGGTAATGAGTTTTTCAAGACGTTCCTTGACGAGACGATGATGTACTCGGCAGCCGTCTTTGACCGCCCGGGCATGACCCTGGCGGACGCGTCGCGTGCGAAACTGGATCGCATCTGCGGCAAGTTGAGCCTGAAGCCATCCGACCATGTCGTGGAGATCGGGACCGGCTGGGGTGGTTTCGCGGTGCACGCGGCCGGCAAATATGGATGCCGCGTCACGACGACGACCATCTCCGAAGAGCAGTTCAAACTGGCGAATGACCGCGTCCGCGCGGCGGGTCTGCAGGACAAGATCACGATCGTCAAGGAAGACTACCGGATGCTCC
>RFQD01000360.1 GCA_009925875.1 Microbacteriaceae bacterium
TGTCGACGGCGCTCGCCGCAAACAACGAAGTGGGCACAATCCAACCCTGGCGGGAGCTGGCCGAACTCGCTCACGCCGCGGGTGTACCGTTTCACCTCGATGCGTCGGCGGCGCTCGGACATGTCGAGATTTGCCTTCGTCCGGCCACCGCCGTGAGTGCCACGGGTCACAAGATCGGCGCCGTTCCCGGCGTGGGCGTTCTACTTGTGGATCGCACCGCCACGCCCCACGCGATTGTGCACGGCGGGGGACAGCAGCGCGGGTTGCGTTCCGGCACGCTCGATGCGCCGGCCGCGGCGAGTTTCGCGGCGGCGCTCGACGAGGTGGAGCGCGAGCGCGTTGCCGAGTCGGCGCGACTCCGGCAATTACGCGATGAGACCATCACGCGCATCCTGCATGCCGTGCCGACGGCGCAGTTGCGGGGTGCTCGTGACCCGCGCCTCGACAACAACATCAATGTCACGTTCCCGGGGTGTCAGAGCGATAGCCTGCTCTTTTTGCTCGACGAGCAGGGCATTTCGGTGTCGACGGGTTCTGCCTGTCAGGCCGGCGTTGCTCAACCATCCCACGTGTTGCTCGCCATGGGTCTCGATGAGACGGATGCGCAGAGCGCCCTGCGCATTACGCTCGGGCATACCACGACCGCAGCCGACCTCGACGCCCTCGTTCGAGCGTTGCCCGATGTGCACGCGCGCGCTCAGCGTGCGGGGTTCGCGCGCGGCTAATCGAACACGCGCTCCGCGCTAGCTGTGTGCCCGAGCACGTCGTCGCCACACAACGGCGACGATACCGGCCAGCAGGGCCAGGATGCCCACAGCAAACGTCGCACCGATGCCCGCGGCATTCGCACCCGTGTTGGGCAATCGGTAGGTGACATCACCGCTCCACGTGAGGTCCCAGTCGCCACACACGGTGGTCATGCGCAGGGTGGCCGAGAACGGACCCGGTGTGTCGAAGGATCCGGTGATATTTCCTGTGCTCGGGTTGAGTGACGCGCCCGACGGAAGCGCACCAGAAACGAGGGTGACGTGCGTGGGCAGAGGATGACTGATGGGAGTCATGCCAATCTGATTGCCGACAAACGGATCATCCGGCGTGATGTCCCACGTGCCATGCGTTGTCAACGGCAGTGCATACGCGTCAATCGTGTCTCCCGTCACCACCCCATACGTGGCGAGCGTATCTGCGGGCTGCATCAACGTGCCGGAATGCACCAAACAGG
>RFQD01000037.1 GCA_009925875.1 Microbacteriaceae bacterium
GCTCGAAGAGGGCAAGGTCGAGTCGCTCAACCTCATCATCAAGGGTGATGTCTCGGGTGCCGTCGAGGCCCTCGAAGAATCGTTGCTCAAGATTGAGGTCGACGACTCGGTACAGCTTCGCATCATCCACCGCGGTGTGGGTGCGGTCACCGAGTCCGACGTCAACCTGGCCACGGTCGACAACGCCATCATCATCGGATTCAACGTGCGCCCCGACACGAAGGCGCGTGAGCGTGCCGCTCGAGAGGGTGTGGACATCCGCTTCTACAACGTCATCTACAACGCACTCGAGGACATCGAGAACTCCCTTAAGGGAATGCTCAAGCCCGAGTTCGAAGAGGTGCAATCGGGTGTCGCCGAAATTCGCGAGATCTTCCGTTCGAGCAAATTCGGCAACATCGCCGGATGTATCGTGCGCAGCGGAACCATCACGCGCAACTCGAAGGCACGCGTTATTCGCGAGGGAATCGTCATTGCGGATGGTTTGGCCATCGAGTCGTTGCGTCGGTTCAAAGATGACGCCACCGAGGTTCGCACGGACTTCGAGTGTGGTATCGGTCTGGGCAAGTACAACGACATCCAGATCGGTGACGAAATCGAAACCATCGAGATGAAGGAGAAGCCGCGCGTTTAGTGCGGTTTCGCTGAGGAATCACGATGGCAACCGATCACCCGCGGGCCCGCAAGCTCGGTGAACGCATCAAGGTCATTGTGGCGGAAGCCCTCGAGCGTGGCGTTGTCAAAGACGCGCGCTTGGGCTTCGTCACGATTACCGATGTGCGATGCACTGGTGACCTCCAGCACGCCACGATTTTCTACACGGTCTATGGCTCCGACGAGGAGCGCACCGAAACCGAGGCCGCGTTGAAGGCCAACACCGGGCGCATCCGTGGCGAAGTTGGCCGCAACCTCACCACGCGCTTGACTCCGAGCATTGAGTTCGTGCTACGTCGCAACTCGCAAAGCGTGGGATACCGCCGACCCAATGAAGAACTCAATACGTTCGGATAGAGCCCGTCGCGGCGCCGGATAGTGATGAGGGTGTGCAAGTTGCACCGCCGCGCGACGAGTCGGACTCACTCGCCTAATCCGGCAGGGAAAAAGTATCAAGCGTCGCCACGATGAGCCCATCGTCACACAGGCTCATGATGGCACGATCGCGCTGAGGCCCATTGGGCCAGGCGCGCGCCAACTCTGCGTGCGACAACGGGCCACGACTTTCACGAAGCAACTTCAACACGGCACCGCGAGCCTGGCGGTCACTCCCCTCGTACTTCGCCTGAGGGCGCCGGCGCGGTGCATCCGAAACCGGGTATCCATCCGCTCGCCACGCACACGAGTCACTCAACGGGCAGACGTCACACGAGGGGTTGCGCGCCGTGCACACGATGGCACCGAGCTCCATCATGCCGGCATTGAATTCGGGTGACACGTCGGGGGTGGGAAGTAGCGCAGTCATGTCAGCGAGGTCTCGTGCGGTCGAGGGAGGACCTTGGTCCGATTCACCGTGAACGGCTCGCGCAATAACGCGCCGGATGTTCGTATCCACAACCGGCTCGTGGGCGCGGAACGCGAAGACCGCGATAGCTCGAGCCGTGTACGGTCCGACTCCGGGGAGGCGTAGCAGGGCATCCACATCGTGGGGCACTTCCCCGTTGTGCTCGGCAACGATTGTCACGGCACACGAGTGAAGCCACAGAGCTCGCCGCGGGTATCCGAGATTTTGCCACGCGCGTACGGCATCGGCGGGTGACGCGACGGCCAAGGCAGCGGGCGTCGGCCAACGCGTCAACCATTCGTCGAGTCGGGGAAGCACTCGTGAAACGGGAGTTTGCTGGAGCATGAACTCACTGACGAGCGCACCCCACGCAGTGAAGCCGTCTCGTCGCCACGGCAAATCACGACCGTGCGCGGCAAACCATTCGACCACCTCTGATTGCACGATGCGAGCCTAATCGTGCCGTCGGCTGTGCAACGTGTTGCAATAATCGTCAGATGGCTTCCGTGACCCCTGCGACGAAGAGTGGAATCCTCCTCGTCGACAAAGAGGGAGATTGGACGAGTCACGACGTTGTAGCGAAAGTTCGCGGTCTCGCCGGCACGCGAAAAGTTGGACATGCCGGCACGCTCGATCCCATGGCGACCGGGTTACTCGTTGTGGGAATCAACTCTGCGACGAGACTGCTCACCTATCTCACGGGCTGCGACAAGGTCTACGAGGCGACGATTCGGCTCGGAGCATCCACGTCGACCGATGATGCCGAGGGTGAGGTGCTCGGTTACGCGCCCGCTTCCGCGCTGCAACGAGTCACACTCGTCGATATCGAGGCGGGTATCGCGCGTCTCACCGGAGACATCTCCCAGGTCCCCAGCTCCGTTAGTGCGATCAAAGTCAACGGCGAGCGTGCCTACGCGCGGGTTCGTTCGGGGGAGACGGTCGAACTCGCGCCCCGACCGGTGACGGTGTCGCGGTTTGACGCGCAAGACATTCGTTTTGATGTTGACGACCGGCACCTCATTGATGTCGATGTCGTGGTGGCGTGCTCGTCGGGCACGTACATTCGGGCGCTCGCGCGGGATCTTGGCTTTTCTCTCGGCGTGGGTGGGCACCTGACGCGTTTGCGTCGGACGCGCGTCGGCCCCTTTGATGTGGTGGATGCGCACACCCTGGCCGATCCACACCTGATTGGGAATCTCGTTCCCAACGCACTGGCCGCTCAGCGCCTGTTTCCGGTCATCGAATTGTCAACCGAATGCGCACGAGACCTCATGCACGGGAAGCGCCCAGAATTCGAGCATGTCGATTCTCCCGGTCCGTTTTCGGCGGTGTCGCCACAGGGTACGCTAATTGGGCTCGTCAAAGTGGAGTCGGGCAAGCTCGTCTCTCTCGTGAATTTTCCGGCGGACGAATGAGCACAGCACCGAAGAAGGAGCGTGGGTAGAGCCGTGTTGGAGTGGTTCACGTGGGTGCAGCTCGCCGTTGCAATCGTCGGTGGCATGCTGGCGACCATTCTCGGCCTTGTCGGTCGACGTCCGAGCGATCTCACGATGGCATTTGCCGGAGTTTCGGCCTTACTCCTGTTGGTTCAATTGGGTGTGACGATTGCCTCGCCACTAATGGGCAACGAGCCGACTGGTTCTCTTCTCGAGTTTTACATGTACCTCATTACGGCGATTTTGATTCCTCTGGCCGCGGGCTTTTGGGCGCTCATTGACCGGACTCGATGGAGCACCGTCGTGGTCGGTGTGTCGCTCATCGTGGTCGCCATCATGCTTGCACGCATGAACGTGATTTGGTTCGTGCAGTGATGGTCGGAGAGACGTCGTCGAGCCCGGCGAAGCGCTTCCGCGGTGCGGCGAGATTACTGATTGTTGCCTACGCGATTTTGGCGCTGGCGGCGTTGGGGCGCTCCGTTTTCCAGATCATTTCCAAGTTCGACACGGCTCCACTCGCGTATGTTTTGTCGGCCGTCGCTGCCGCCGTCTACCTCGTCGTCACGGTAACCCTCGTCTTGCCTGGTCGAACGGCGCGGGCCGTGACGTGGGTGGCGTTGGTTTTTGAGCTCGCCGGTGTGCTCGGCGTTGGCACGCTGAGTGTGGTCGACCCGGCGCTTTTCCCGCACGACACCGTCTGGTCGATGTATGGACGTGGATACCTCTTTATCCCCCTTGTGCTCCCGATTGTGGGACTCGTGTGGCTCGGGCGCCAGCGTCGAGCCGGCACGGCAACCGGGCGATCATCCGTCATCACGGTCGGCAAGTTTGACGGTCTTCACCTCGGTCACATGAAGCTGATTTCCGACGTGGTCGCGATTGCTCGAGCAGAGAACCTGCAGGCCGTTGTCATCACTTTCGATCGGCATCCGGCAGAGGTTATCAATCCGGGAACGGCGCCAGCCCGGTTGGCTCACTCGGCTGCCCGAAATGACGCTCTGGTTTCCGCGGGGATCGACCTCGTGCGGGAACTCACCTTCGACGAGAAGCTCGCGAATCTGAGTCCGCAGGAATTTGTCGACCAGGTGCTGGTGGGTGATCTCGACGCGCGGGTCATCGTGGTGGGCCGCGACTTCAAGTTTGGTCGCAATGCGGCAGGGAACGTTGACGACCTCACGGACCTGGGGCTGCAGCGCGGCATCCGCGTGGTGGTGAGTGATGACGTTAAGGTCGACGGACGACGCGTGTCGTCCTCCTGGGTTCGAGAAGCGTTGGATGCGGGAGACATTCCCTTGGCCACCTCGCTACTCGGTCACACTCCCCGCGTCATCGGAGAGGTCGTGCACGGTCTCAAGCGTGGTCGCGAACTCGGTTTTCCGACGGCGAATCTCGGTAGGGATGCGCGCGGATTCATCCCCGCGGATGGCGTCTATGCGTGTTGGGTGCATGCAGATGGCCGACGTTATCCTGCCTCGGTTTCGATCGGGCTCAATCCGACGTTCAACGATGTCACGCACCGCAGTGTGGAGGCGTTCCTCATCGACGCGAACCTCGACCTGTACGGCAAGGTCGTGGAAGTCGAGTTCATTGAGCGGCTTCGGGGAATGATTGCCTTCCCCGGTGTTGAACCGCTCATCGCGCAGATGAATAGTGACGTGGCCACGTGTCGCACGATTCTCGGGAGTGACTGATGGCCGACGATGGCATCTTTGGCACGCCCTCGATTGATGGACTCGATGAGTCGAGCGATGGCGTGGCCGTGGGAGTTGTTCAATTTAGTCCTGGCCCGAATGCTCCGGACAACGTCGAAAGCATCCGCACGTTCGTGTCAACGGCGGGCGGATCGGGAGCCCGGCTTGTTGTCTTGCCCGAGTATTCGCATGCCTTTGCTGGCGCGCTCGGCGATTGGGTGTCGGCAGTTGCCGAGCCTCTCGATGGACCTTTTGTGACGGCGATTCGAGAGATTTCAGCGGAAACCGGCGTCGCCATCGTGGTGGGGATGCTCGAACGCAGCGATGACCCCGTTCGTCCGTTCAACACGCTTGTCGCGATACATCCGGAACGTGGCGTCGTGGGCGCCTACCGCAAGGTGCATCTCTACGATGCGTTTGGGGCGAGCGAGAGCACGTGGATCACTGCGGGTGATCCCGCCGCGAGTGCGGTCGTGGTCGAACTTGCCGGACTGCGAGTGGGCTTACAGACCTGTTATGACGTGCGCTTTCCTGAGGTGTCGCGCCGACTCGTGGACGCCGGGGCGGAAGTGTTGGCGATTCCGAGCGAATGGCTCGCGGGTCCGAAGAAGCCGCACCATTGGGTGGCCTTGACCGCCGCCCGTGCCATTGAGAATCTCTGCTACGTCGTGGCGGCCGACCAGATTGCTCCGGTGGCGGTGGGCATGTCGCGCATCATTTCACCGTTGGGTGAAACTCTGATTGACATGGGGCAGGATGCGGGCATCGCCATCGCCTTCGTTTCCCCGAGCGTTCTGGCTGCGGCTCGTTCGGCGAACCCGGCGCTCGAATTGCGTCGATACCGGGTAACGCCCTAGCCGCATGCGTGAGCGGGCCAGTCACTGGGGTCTCGCCTGTGCATGACTCACGTCAGGGCTGCCCGCGACTCCCGTAGTTTCTCGGTCATGCCCTTGTCTGTGACTGCCCGCTTCTGTACCGCAATCTCCTTTGTCACCTTGCTCACCGTCTTCGTGTCGTCCTGCGTGCTCGCGTCTCCCGGTCTTGCCGCTTCCGGGGTGATCAATAACAACGGTGTTGACGTCAGCGACGTGTGGATTCGCCCCGGCAGCCCAGGATCCTCGGGGTCTGCCGGTTCGGGCTCGACGTCGACTGCGTCGCGGTGGCTTGGTCCGTATCGCCCGACCATCCCTGTTTCATTGCGACGGGCATATTGTGTGGCGCTGATTCGTACTCCCACTTTCTGCGGGCCGGCGGCGCCAACCCCGGTTGTGCGGCCCGTCGCCCCGGTGCCGGCTATCCCGACGCTCTCGCTGCGCGATCTTTCCCACGTCGAGCCTGCGTCACCGACTCTAACGACACAGCCAGCCGGGTGGAGCATTGTCGGTTTACCGACAAATCTGATTGCGCACATATCGACACACGTCGTTTCGACGGTCGTCTTGGGACGCAGTGTCGACGTCGAGTTCACTCCCGTCCGATTTGACTGGGCATTCGGTGACGGAACCGCTGTGGCGACGTCTGGTGGGGGAGCGAGTTGGGAACAACTCGGACTGCCGGAATTCTCGGCGACGCCGACGAGTCACCGCTACACGAGCGGGGCATCCGTTCGGCCGGTGGTGACGGTGACCTATTCCGTGCGCTATCGCTGGGTCGGTCGTGACTGGATATCGGTGGAGGGTACGCTAAATCGTGGAGCTTCGGCCCCGATTCTTTTTCTCCAAAATGCGGACACCGTGCTCGTCACGTCGCCCTGCGCGGCGTCTTCGCCGGCAGTGGGATGCGCCGGATTTTGATTCCCAGACAACATCCAGCTAACACATAGATTCCCCCCAGCGTTACCGGGCACTCTCGTTAGTGCTTGGAAGGAGCATTTGATCACCATGAATGACAAGCCCAACTACTATTACCCGCCCGAGGACGCCGCTCGCCAGAGTGCCTCTGGCGCTACGCCTGAGGCACCCTCGGTCGCCTCCCCTGAGAGTTCTGAAATTCCCGCCTCGTTGCGTCGTCGCGATCGGTCGCGCATGGTTCCCATCGTCGCCGCACTGGCAGTCGGCGCGGTCATCGGCGGGGCATCGGGCGCAGGCGCCGCCCTCCTCGTGACCGGAAACCGCGGAGCAACCGCTGTCTCTGGTTCGAACGAGACGCAGGGCATCACGGTCAATCGTCCCGACAGCGTCACAGCCGTGACAGCAGTTGCCGCTGCCGTGTCGCCAAGTGTCGTGACCATCAGCGTGACCGACACGTCCGGTTCCGGAGGAACGGGATCGGGTGTGGTGCTCTCCGAAGACGGATACATCCTGACCAACAATCACGTGGTCACCCTTGACGGAGCGGCTGCGAGCCCACAAATTCAGGTGCGTGACAACAACGGGCACCTCTACACGGCGACCATCGTGGGTACGGATCCGACCGTCGACATGGCCGTGATCAAGCTCGACAACGCGTCGGGAATGACGCCCATTCAGTGGGCCGACTCCGCAACTCTCAACGTGGGCGACGTGACCATTGCCATGGGCGCGCCGCTCGGACTCGCGGGAACCGTCACGACCGGAATCATCAGCGCACTCAATCGCAGTATTCAAATCGCCAGCTCCGCCGCTCCCCAAGACGGCACCGGCACCGATCCCAATTCGTCTGGGCCGTTCGATTTCTTCAACTTCGATTTGGGTCAGGGACAGCAGAGTTCGGGTAGCGTTGCCGCCACCATCAACATTCCGGTGATTCAAACGGATGCCGCCATCAACCCCGGCAACTCTGGCGGTGCCTTGCTCGACGCGAGTGGAAAACTCATCGGCATCAATGTGGCAATCGCCAACGCGGGAAGCACCTCAGGTCAGTCAGGAAGCATCGGCGTGGGCTTCGCGCTTCCTTCCAATCTGGCCAAGCGTGTCTCGACAGAAATCATTGCCTCGGGCAAGGCCACGCACGGATTGCTCGGCGCAAAAGTGAGTGATGCCGCCAACGCGGAAGGCAGCACCACGGTCGGCGGGCGCCTCGAAGAAATTGTGGCGGGAGGTGCGGCAGAAAAGGCGGGACTCAAAGCGGGAGACGTCGTGTTGAAGTTCAATGGATTTCCGGTCACCGACGCGAGCGATCTCACCGCACTGGTTCGCACATCTGCCGCCGGAGAAAGCGTAACGATTCAGGTCTTGCGCGACGGCAAGGTGCAAGACATCGCCGTCACACTCGGGACCTACGAAGGCTAGCCCAACGGCACTCGATTCCATCCACATGGAACGAAGAACCCCGTCTCACCTCCGGGTGCGACGGGGTTCTTCGCGCTAACCAGGGACGAGCACTCGTATGCTTGGAAACATGGAGAGCACGTACCCGGCATCGCGTGACGACGACCCCGCAACCACCGGCGGAGGAACATCCACGTTGGAGAGAGAACTCGAAGCGCTCATTCGTGACGAACAACTCGACGAGGGCGACCACGAGCGTTTCTCCCACTATGTGCGCAAAGAAGACATCGTGGAATCGGCGGTCACCGGAAAACCCGTGTACGCGCTCTGCGGAAAAAAATGGGTACCCAACCGCGCACCAGAAAAATTTCCTGTCTGTCCGACCTGCAAAGAAATATACGAAAGCATGCGGGATGAATGATGAATAGGGACGCTCCGATCGGAGTCTTCGACTCCGGTGTCGGAGGGCTCACGGTGGCACGTGCGATTCGCGACTCGTTGCCGCACGAATCCATTGTTTACATTGGTGATACCGCGCATTCTCCCTATGGCACCAAAACGATGGCCGAAGTAAGGGAATACGCGCTCGACGTGCTCGACAATCTCGTGACACAGGGTGTCAAGATGCTCGTTATTGCGTGTAACACGGCCAGCGCGGCCATGCTGCGGGATGCCCGCGAGAGATACGACGTACCCGTCGTGGAAGTCATCCAACCGGCGGTGCGTGCGGCCGTCGCGGCAACCCGAAACAAGCGGGTAGGTGTGATCGGCACGACCGCGACCATAGCGTCGCGCGCGTATAACGACGCCTTCGCCGCCGCTCCAGACATCGAACTTGTGACAGCAGCGTGCCCGCGATTCGTCGAGTTTGTCGAGGCGGGTCACACAAGTGGGGAGGAAGTACTCGCGGTTGCGCGGGAATACCTTGAGCCCCTGATTGATGCCCATATCGACACACTCATCCTGGGCTGCACGCACTACCCCTACCTGCGTGGCGCGTTGAGCTATGTGATGGGGGAGAATGTTCGCCTCGTCTCGAGTGACAACGAAACCGCGAAAGATGTCTATCGAGAGCTCGTGAGCAATCACCTCGACCGCGATTCGAGTTTGCAACCGGTTTTTCGCTACGAAGCAACGGGTGATGACACTCCCGAATTCATGCGACTCGCCCGACAACTTCTCGGGCCGCAGATTGAAACGGTTGAACACGCGCCGACCGGTCGAATCGATGTCGTGCCGGGCTAAGGTTCACGCCGGACCGGAACAAACTCGCGCAAACTATGCGCGCTAAGCAAGGAGAAACTCGTGACGAATGCTGTATCCCGCGCCGATGGTCGGGCGCACGATGAATTGCGCGTGATTGAGATCGAGCGAGGTTGGAGCGCACAGGCAGAAGGGTCGGCACTCATTTCCTTTGGTCGGACGAAGGTCTTGTGCACCGCCTCGTTCACCAACGGCGTGCCTCGATGGATGACCGGGAAAGGCAAAGGATGGGTGACCGCGGAATACGGGATGATTCCTCGCTCGACGAATGATCGGATGGACCGCGAATCCGTCAAAGGAAAAATCGGCGGTCGCACCCACGAAATTTCTCGCCTGATTGGTCGGAGTCTTCGCGCCGTCGTCGACATGCGGTCCCTCGGAGAAAACACGATCATCATCGATTGCGACGTCTTGCAGGCCGACGGTGGCACACGCACCGCAGCCATCACCGGAGCCTTCATCGCCCTCGCGGATGCCATCGAATGGGGACGTGACCACAATTTCATCGCCAAAAAATCCACCCCGCTCATCGATACGGTATCGGCGGTCTCTGTCGGCATCATTGACGGAGTTCCCATGCTTGACCTGGCTTACGTTGAAGACGTGCGCGCAGAAACCGACATGAACGTCGTCGTCACTGGGCGGGGTCTCTTTGTCGAAGTTCAAGGGACCGCCGAGGGGGCCCCGTTTGATCGCCACGAACTGAACGCGCTGCTTGACCTGGCCGTGAATGGATGCGCGCAACTGGCGACCCACCAGACCAGCGTGCTGGCACCGAATGAGCAGCCCGCCGACTGAGTCGGGCACAACTTCAAGAGACAGGCCCGCTTGTGATTCCCTCAACGTTTGTCCTTGCGACGCACAACCGGCACAAGATCGACGAGTTTCAACACATGCTCAGTTCGCGCGAAACTGGAATTTCGCTCGTGAGTTATGACGGCCCGGAGCCCGTCGAAGACGGCACCACGTTTGCCGAGAACGCGCTCATCAAAGCTCGGGCTGCGGCACAGCACACGGGGCTACCTGCCTTAGCCGATGACTCGGGGCTCTGCGTCGACGTACTCAACGGCGCTCCCGGCATTTTTTCTGCACGGTGGGCGGGTCATCACAGTGACGATGAGAAAAACCTCACTCTTCTGCTGGAGCAGTTGAGCGACGTGCCCCCACGACAACGCGGGGCACACTACGTCTGCGTGATTGCACTCGTCTTTCCGGGATCATCCAAGAACCATCATCGTGAAATGGTTGTTGAGGGTCGATGGGATGGATTCCTAGAAAGCTCTCGCGCTCGAGCAACTGCACAGGGTTCTGCTCGACCTCGG
>RFQD01000361.1 GCA_009925875.1 Microbacteriaceae bacterium
ACGTTGGGGTCGCAGCTTGTGGCCCACAACTACGGGCACGGGGGTAGCGGGTGGACCCTTGCGCCAGGTACGGCAAAGTACGTCGTCGATCTTGTTCAGGAATCCGATCAGGGCAAGTCGATTGCGAAAGGTGACCCCGTGACGGTTGTCGGGGCCGGCGTCATCGGCCTCTTCACCGCCTACGAGTTAATTCAACGTGGATACTCGAACATCAGCGTTCTCGCCGAGAGATTCGACAAGCTCACGTCACACAACGCGGGCGGGCTCCTCGCTCCGGTGTCCATGGATAACGCGCCCGACATGCAGGCGCTCATCGATCAAATTGGCATCGATGCCTACCGTTTCTTCGCGGCCGTAGCAAACGGAGAAGTGCCAGAATTCGAGGGAGGCGCAAAAATAGTTCCCTCGTACTTCACGAATCGAGAGGAATCCGGTCTCGAGCCCTACGTGGGACAGGTCATGCAGCCGGCAAAGGATGTCGTGGTCGACTTCGGAAATGGCACTACTCGCTCGATGGTTGTCTACGACGATGGCATTTTTATGGACCCCGCCATGATGATGCAAAAGCTCCATGATTACCTTGACTCGCGAGTGACATTTGTGCAGCAGAAAGTCACCAACTTCGGGGAACTAGATTCCGCCCTCGTTTTTGACAGCGCGGGGCTGGGCTCCGGTGTGCTGAACAATGATGCCGAGATGGTTTCGGTTCAGGGGCACCTCGTCATGTTGAAGGATCAGGCTCCGGCCGAGCTCGAGTACATGATTCTCGTTTACTTCTCCGAGGGACACACGGAGGCCGGTCAAAAAGTGAAGCGCTCGTTCTACATATTCCCCAAGCACCTGCCCGGCACGGGTCCGAATGATGTGGGCGTTGTGGGCGGCACCTTTGTGGAGGGCGGAACGAGCGAGACTCCGAACACGGGGGAATTCGCCACCTTGCTTCAAGGCGCAAAAGACTTTTACGGTATCTAGTCGAGCTACTACTTCGTGTCCGTGGGCGACGTGGTGTCGTCGTCATCGTCGTTGCGGTCATCCAGCTCGTCGTCAATATCGGCGACAAGACTCTCGATCAGGGCAAGTTCCGGTGATGTGCTGCTCAGGGCGGATGATTCGACCGTTGTCTTGAACCCCATCTGCAGGCTATTGAGCAGAGACATCAATGTTGTCGGGCCCGTCACGAGAATGCGGAACTTATTCTGCAATTCGTTTGCCAGTCC
>RFQD01000362.1 GCA_009925875.1 Microbacteriaceae bacterium
ATGAATTCACGCAGGCTCTCGAGGAAGCCGGGGCCGACTGGATCACCATCCATGCCCGCACGCGGGAGCAAGGACACGATGGTCGCGCCGACTGGCAACTTGTCAGCGAGATCGCGAAGCGGCGAAGGATCCCGGTCGTGGCCAATGGCGACATCCAGACGGCGTCTGACGCGTTGACGGTCTTGCGGGATTTTGGCGCCGGTGGCGTCATGATTGCACGTGCGGCCACCGTACGCCCGTGGATCCTCTGGCAAGTCGCCGAGGATTTGTACGGGGACCGTCCGGGGGAGTTGGCGCCTGCCGGTCGCGCCGGCGAGAAGGCGCCGAGGACGCGCGAGGAGGAGTCACGGGAATTTTTCAGGGCGTGCCTGGCGCTGATTGATGAGCTCGAAACGCATTTCGGGGACCGTCAGGATGATGCCTTGAAGAAGTTCAGTTTCTTTGCCGCCACGGGCGCCCGTTGGTTCATGTTCGGTCACGCGTTCTGGGCTGTCACGAAGAAGGCGAAATCGACTGGACACCTGCGTGAGTTGATCGAGGATTATCGTGATCGTTTTGATCATCCGTTGAAAGAAAGAGTCAATTGAAGGAGTTTTTGGCCATGTTCAAAAGAGCGTTCCTGTCCCTGTTTGTTGTCGCCGGCCTTTCGGCAGGCATTGTTTCCGCCCCGGCTGAGGCGTCCACCTATACTTGCGCGGGCCAGTTGAACTGGGCTCCCAGCATGTTGTGGAACGCCAACTACCAGATCCACATCCGTCCCTCATTCGACGGGAACGCGCTCGGACAGGTTCGCGTGACGCGTACTTACATCGGCGCGAATCCCCGTGTTGAGATGATCCAGATGCGTTGCGTCCCGGGCAGCAACGGCGCTGAGTTCGATTGCATCGAGAACTCGAATTACAACAATCGCGGTGAGCTTCTGGCCGCTCAGTTTTTCGTCAACAACTGGACAGTTCTTTACGCGACCCCGTTTGAGGAGTGGGCCCCTTACGCGCTGGGCAACTTTGGCTGCTCCCGGTTCTGAGTCGGCGCCGGTCAAGCCAGTCGCAGGCCAGATCCTGGCAGGTTGGCGACCTCGAGTGACGCGGAGGGCATGTGCCACGGACTCTTCGTCGTCAACCGCCGGTCGATGAAAAACGGCGTGTCGAGATCAACAAGGTCGAATCCCCCCAAGCCAGTCGCCATGTGGAGAGAAAATCC
>RFQD01000363.1 GCA_009925875.1 Microbacteriaceae bacterium
CCCAGTTGTTCTCGTCGTAGCGTTCGAATCGGTTCAGTTTGTGGGATTTGTTCCAAATATGCAGGTACGCCAGGCGGGACTGGAGCTGACTCCAAAATTTTTCTCAGCAAACCAGCGCAGGCTCGTGCATCAGCGAGCGCTCTATGGGACTGTTCAATGTCAATGCCAAGTGCCACGCATGCGGACCCAAGATTCTGGCGAGTCACAGCGTACGTGTCGATTCCATTACCAAAATCAAATTCAATGTTCAGCCTTCCAAACTCACTTTCAAGAAATGAGCGGTCAAAGGGAAGGTTGTGCGCCACAATTGTGCATCCAGACAATAAACGAACCAAGTGCGGCGCAATGGTTGCAAAGTCGGGTGCGGCCGAGACCATTGAAGCTGTTATCCCATGAATTCCACTCGAATCGGTCAGATCTCGGTGAGGATTCACCAGGCTGTCAAACTCGTCAATTACTTCATGCGTGATTGGGTCAAGTATGACCACAGCAATTTCAGCAATCCGATGAACGGGTGGCTGAAGACCAGTTGTTTCAACATCAATAACCGCTAAGCCGTTCGGCGCAATCGTCATATCGCTCCATATGCCAAGTAAGGGTCATTAGAGACACTATGCCGTAGCGCTGATATTGCCAATATTCATAAGTCTGCGCGCCAGCAAAGTTTTCTGCTGGCCTAATTGACGGCGCTACTTTGCCGTTTTTGCGGCTGCCTCTTCGGCGTCGAGCTTCGCCTCGACCTGAGCGAGTATGCGCTGGCGTCGCACCCGTCGGACCATGTCGAACACCAGCAGGGTTGTGGCCACGGCAACAAACACGATGGCGGCAAAGCCGAGCGGACCAGGTGTGACGAGCTGGGGATCGATCGTCGTTTCGGCGTAGAGCACGAGTGCGACCTTTCATCAGGGCAGGGGCTTTATTCTTAGAACGTGGCGGTCGCGTCGAGCCGACACCTCTGGAGGGGGTGGCATCGCACCCCCGTGACCGGGAGGAAACCCGCCATGCGTCGATTCACGTTGGGGCTGACCGCGGTTCTCGGCATCGCCGTCGCGGCGGATGCCGTCGCCGCCGGACCGTTTCGCCGTGTCTGGGAACGTCGCCGGGCCGAACTCTACGCCGAGCTCTCCAACGACCTTGGTCGGCGGATGACGTCGCAGGTAGCGGCGGCACGCGATGACCTCCACGGGGAGCTGGAGACCC
>RFQD01000364.1 GCA_009925875.1 Microbacteriaceae bacterium
CAACGGCTACGACGAAATCCAGCTCGCGGCCGAAGCCAGAGAAGGTCAATTGCATGAGATCGACGTCACTCTAGGCGAATCCCACTTCCGCGCCGATAACCAGAGCGTGCTCCCCACGGGTCAAGGCTACCGGATCCGTGCGTCCATCTTCTGCGCTTCAAACGCCGACGACACCTACTTGATCGAATGCCAAAACGCCTTCAACGAGACGTTGGCTCTCGAAGGCTTGAAAGACCACAAAATTTACCAGCTCAACCCGACTTACTTGAGCGTGACCACCAGCGAAAGCCAAGTCCGGCGCGTGAGTGGCACGAGCGCCTTCATGCGGGACGCAGAAATCAGCCTCTTTGGGAATGGCATCATTATCTCCGCGAAGACGATCTTCGGCGACGTTGGGTCCCCCGCGAACACGAGCGTCATCGGCTGTCGCTCGTTGCCCTCAGGGCGATAGGCGCCCCACTCTCAAGGCGACAAGCGATAGAGCATCCGCGGGAATGGGATGCACTCGCGCACGTGCTCGGCGCCGCAGATCCAGGCCGTGCAACGCTCGATGCCCATGCCGAAGCCACCGTGCGGAACGGAGCCAAAGCGGCGCAGGTCGAGGTACCACTGGAAGACGCTCTCGTCGAGCTCGTGCTCTTTGATCTTCTTCTTGAGGACGTCGATGTTCTCTTCACGCATCCCGCCGCCGATGATCTCGCCGTAGCCCTCGGGCGCGAGCAAGTCGCACGACAAAGTGTAGGTGGGATCGGCCGGGTTGGGGCAGGACTGATAGACGATGCCGTCCAGTTCCTGATGGGCAAAAATGTGATCATGACCCTGAAAGAAGATGGTGACGCCGTGCTTGACCATGAGTTGGTGAATAGGGAGTTCCCAGCCCGGCCGTTTTTCGGAAAAGAGGTCGGCACCCTTGCGGTCCTTTCCGCCCCATTCGAAATACGGCGCGCGCTCAACGCCGCCGCGACCGCCCC
This sequence comes from Microbacteriaceae bacterium, assembly GCA_009925875.1. GTDB lineage: Bacteria > Actinomycetota > Actinomycetes > Actinomycetales > Microbacteriaceae > RFQD01. The sequence goes on from RFQD01000364.1 coordinate 972, forward strand.
CGAGGACGTGGTGGCAGAAGACGAATTTCCAGCGGGCCTTGCTTTCCGCCAGGGTTTGCGAAAACCAGCGGTACTGTTCCTCTCCCAGGGTGACGGCCCAGCCATCGCGCGCCCCTTTTCCTTTGCCGCCCTTTTTCCCTTTCTCTTTTTCTCCGCCACGGGCGCCCGGTTCGTTGTCCACGTAGGCGGGGGAGTGCCAGTAGAAGTCGAGGACCACAAAGAGGGCATC
>RFQD01000365.1 GCA_009925875.1 Microbacteriaceae bacterium
TGAGAACTATCAGTCGCAGGCGGAGCACTTTGACCGCTGGGGCTACGGCAAACTGGCGGCCGGCTATCGCGCCGATGTCGAAGAAGAACGCGGCCACCTGCATGAAGTGCAGGCGAGGCTCGAGTTCTACGACGTGCAGCCGACTTACGACCATGATCAGCCCGATTGGCCCCGGCATGACTTCGATGGCGTCCTCGCGGCAAACCTTTCGCTCGAGATGGCTGCCGCGGAGGTCGAGCGAGCCAATGTTCTGACGTGCCGTGCAGCCGGCGACGAGCTGTCGGCCAAGATTTTTGCCAAGTTGCTCAAGGGCAGCGAGGCGTCCGTCGCTGAGATCGAAGCGACGCAGCGTGTGATCGAGCAGATCGGGATCGACAACTACCTCGCGAATCAGGTGAGCTGATGGGCAACGAGATTGAGCGGCGCACGACGGTTTCCGACGCGACGGTCGAGTACCGAGACATGGGCAACGGCGAGAAAAAGCCCGTAATTTCGGGCTACGCAGCCGTTTTCAACTCCGAGAGTCGCAATTTGGGGGGCTTTGTCGAGACGATTCACCCGAATGCGTTCGACGACGTGCTCGCCGAGAACCCCGACGTGATCGGCGTGTTCAATCACGACCGCAATTTGCTCCTCGGCCGCACCGGAAACGGGTCGATGAAGCTGATGAAAGACCCGTATGGGCTTCGTTACGAGATCATGCCGAACGAAAACACGTCCGTCGGACGCAACGTGATCGAGTGGGTGAAGGATCGAACGGTCGTCGGAAGCAGTTTCGCCTTCGCGGTGCGTCGAGATAACGGCGACTCATGGTCTACTGACTCGCAGAGAGGCATTCGCAAGCGCGAAGTGCGCGCGATCGGCCTGCTCGAGGACGTGGGGCCGGTTGTTCGGCCCGCCTACGACTCCTCCAGCGTCGTCGTAAGCCGCCGGGCCATCGAAATGGCCCTCGGCGAGTCGTTTCGGCCCATCCAGACGATGGCGAATGCGTCGAAGCGCGGCCTGAAGCTGGCCCAGAGGCACGAAAACATCGATTCTCGCCTGCTCTGCATCGCCGAACGAGTCGCAAACCGCGAAATCGTCAGCGTCGAGGAGGTTTCATACCTCTTCGGCGTCTACGAGCGCTGTTTGGCGGCGAAGGTGACGGGCTGGTCGGGCTCGCCGGCCTGGATCGAATGGCAACTGGCTGGCGGCGACGCT
>RFQD01000366.1 GCA_009925875.1 Microbacteriaceae bacterium
GCCGATCCTTGGCCGAGGTGCACTGTGAGTTCAATCCGGCAGCAAGCGCCTTCCCAAGGAAAGTTTGATTGACTTTTCAGCCAAAGACGACGGTGCGATGGCCGTTGAGCACGATGCGTGATTCGAGATGCATCTTAACGGCACGCGCCAAGACGCGCGCTTCGATATCACGGCCTGTGGCAACGAAATCATCTGCCGAAAGCGCATGGGTGACGCGCTCGGTTTCCTGCTCAATGATGGGGCCTTCATCGAGATCGGGTGTCACATAATGCGCGGTCGCCCCGATGAGTTTGACGCCACGTTTATGTGCCTGATGATAGGGCTTGGCGCCTTTAAAACTCGGCAAAAACGAATGGTGGATATTGATCACGCGGCCGAACAGGTCGGATGACAGGCGATCCGACAAGACCTGCATATAACGTGCGAGGACAACGATTTCGGCACCCGTCTCGGCGACGAGTGCGCGCAAACGATCTTCCTGTGCGAGCTTAGTGTCTTTCGTCACCGGCCAATGATGAAAAGGAATATCGTTTTGAGCCGCAATCGTACCGGCATCGGCGTGATTGGACACGATCGCGACGACATCGGCTTTCAACCAGCCGACGCGCACCTGATAGAGGAGGTGTTCAAGGCAATGATCGAATTTCGAAACCATGATCACAATTTTCGGCACACGGCCGAGATTGGCGAGTGTGATGTCCATGGCAAAGGCGTGACGCGCCGGTTCAAGCGCCGCACGCACGGCATCGAGCGGGACGGAAGGGTCGATCTCGAACGCGATACGCATGAAGAAGCGGTTGGATGTACGATCCCAGAACTGTGCACTTTCGGCGATGTTGCCGCCAATATCGGCGAGTGCTGCCGTCACGGTCGCGACGATGCGCGGTCGATCCTGACAAAACAGGGTCAGTACGTAATTGGCCTTCATCGGACGCAATCTCCCATAAACTGCGCCCTCTCTATCGGCAGCGAGACCTTATGCCAATGCTGCAAAGGATGCGGTGCGATGGCGTTCGGGTATGCTTCATCAATCGCTGATGGTTATCGATTGGTGAAATCCGCGAACCATCGTCACTTGGCAAGCATCGCCTTCATTTCGGCGATCTCAGCTTCCTGATCCTTGATGATCTTGAGCGCCAGCGCCTTCACCTTGGGGTCCTTGCCATATTGGAGGACAACCTTGGCCATATCGATGGCAC
>RFQD01000367.1 GCA_009925875.1 Microbacteriaceae bacterium
AGGGGATCCACGTACTCGCCACCCTTCGCGGCGGACGCGGCCAGGGCACGCTGAATCGCTCCGTCGAACTCGACCGTGACGGTGTCGCCGTAGAGCACGGAGTACTTGGTGGCGGCGCGGGCCGCGAGGTCGCGGTCGGTGCTGTCCATGTCGACGGAGAGCTCGTTCAGGGTGTTCCAGATTTGCGCATCCTGCGTGTAGGTCTGGTTCGCTTCGAGATACAGCGACTCCGACTGCGTCGACAACACTTGCGCTTGTGAATACGCCGACGCCATGTTGCTGTCATACAGCGCCGCCTGGAAGCCCGCGTATGCGGTCATGCACGAGACCACGCCCAGCAACACGGCTGTGATGACCTCGATGTGTTTGCCCAACCAGATGCGACCAATGCGCTGGTCGATGTCATTGGCCGTCGTCGTTGAATCCGTCATGCTGACATGATGCCATGACCGCGCGCGCGAAATAGCCCCTCAAAGGTGACGTTTGGAAAAACTTTTGCGGGGAGGGGGCTAACCCCCTCCCCGCAACGTCTGGTGACGAAAAGGTTACTTCGTTGGGGCCGCGGTGACCGTGACAGTGAAGTTGATCGTGGTGGTTCCGTCGGTCATGGTGACGGCAGTGGTGCCTTCCATGAGAACCGCGAATCCGGGGTTCATGATGCTCGCGCCGTCGGGTCCACCGGGAAGAAACTCGACAACACCGGGCGTGGCGACCGTCGCGGTCCAGAGCGCGGGGTCGCTGTCGCCCACGACCACGTCGATGAACTGTCCAACGGTCGTCTCAATGTTCTGACCTTCGAGCGCAGATGATTCGACGATGACGGGCTCTTGCACCTGCGGGCTGTCGGTCATAACCGGGCTTGCCGAGGCCGTCGACGAGGCGTCAGCGGTCGAGGTGCCCGAGGGCACCGAGCACCCGGTGAGTCCGGCGAGTGTACCGAGCGAGATAACGGCAACGGTCGCCGCAATGCGGATGGGAAAGGACATGATGACTCCTGTCGTTGATGTGTGAAAAAGTGCTGGGCGAAATGGTGCGAGAAGCGGGTTTAGCCAAACCGACCGTTGACGTAGTCGAGGGTTCGCGGGTCTTTTGGCATGTCGAAAATTTGTTCCGTCGGTCCATGTTCCACGATGTAGCCGGGAGTTCCCTGTTCGGCCAAGAAGAATGCCGTCTGATCGGATACGCGCGCGGCCTG
>RFQD01000368.1 GCA_009925875.1 Microbacteriaceae bacterium
CGACGTCAGAGCATTAGCCATGCGCATGACCTCTTCAGTGAGAGTCGCGTAGGAAATGGCGCGACGGTCACCGGGTTCCCCTTCGAAGTAGAAAGCCACGCGCTCGCCGTGCCCTTGCGCGACATGGCGATCGAGACAGTTGACGGACACATTCAGAGTACCGTCGTGGAACCACCTCGCGAATGGCGCATCTGACCAGTCCAGCGTCTGAGTGAACGGTTTCTCCCACGCGACGAGTCGGCGTGCCTGATCCGCCCAAAAAGTCAGGCGGTCGTGCTGTGCCGTGTCGTAGAGATCGGAGTGAGCAACAGCATGTGTAGCGAACTCGGGTGGCGGTGGGAACCGCCGATTTTCGTGTAGGAGGCCCGCCACTTTGTTCCCCAACGAGTGCGCGGCAGGCGACACAGTTCCCCCCAACTTGTGTCGCCTTTCTCTTTCCCCAATGCATTTCGAGTGGGCAGAGTCCTCCCGTCTGTGTCCAACACTGGGATCGTGCGAGAAATTGTCGAACACCTTGAAGGCATTGCGAACGCACCCCACGTCAGTGACATCGTCATCGGGCCGGGCGGCGCATGGATCAGTGAGGGCTCGGGTTTTCGTCGAATCCATCCGTGGCCGTTCACGGAACCAGATCATGTGTTTCTTGCCCGACACCTCATTGAGCTGGGCGGTCGCCATATTGATGTGGCAACCCCGTTTGCCGATGTTCGACTTGCGGACGGCATTCGCGTGCATGCGATCATCCCTCCGGCCAGTGCCGATGGCACCAATATCTCCATTCGACTGCCCTTGTCTGAAGCTCCGACTCTTTCGGCGCTGGTCGATAAGGGAATGCTGAGCGAAGACGTTGCCTCCGCGATGTCCGAGCGGATGCGCAATGGAAGAAGTGTGCTCATCGCCGGTCCCACTGGAGCGGGCAAGACAACGCTCCTGGCGGCCATCATCGCCGAGCTTCCCGACAACTTGCGGATCATCACGGTTGAGGATGTTGCGGAATTACGTATTGATCACGCACACGTGGTCTCGCTGCAAACACGTCAAGCGAACATTGAGAATGCGGGTGAAATTGGGCTCGCTCGGCTCGTGCGGGAGACGCTTCGTATGAAGCCCGATCGACTTGTTGTCGGAGAAATTCGAGGTGAAGAGATTGCCACGGTCATGCTGGCAAACAATTCAGGTCACAGCGGAGCC
>RFQD01000369.1 GCA_009925875.1 Microbacteriaceae bacterium
GTCCTCTTTCTCGACGAACCCACCACGGGGCTTGACCCGCGCAGCCGCCTGGCCCTGTGGGATGTCATCCGTTCTCTAGCAGACGAAGGGACAACCGTTCTGCTCACGACTCAGTACCTCGAAGAGGCTGATCAGCTGGCCGACCATATCAGTGTCATCGACGGTGGCAAGGTCATCGCCGAGGGAACGACCAACGAACTGAAGAATTCGATTGGTGGTGCCCGAATTGAATTGTCTGTCGATTCGGAGGAGGAGGTGGCCCTTGCTCGCGTCATTCTCTCCGGCATCGGTAGCAGCGATGTGATCGTCGCTCCGGATGGCCGCACCTTGACTGTGCCCGTTGACAATGCGCCAGCGGCCCTGGCTGCGGCACTGGGTGAACTAGGTGCCCGTGGCGTTGTCCCGCTCGATGCGGGAATGCGCCGACCTACACTCGACGATGTCTTCCTGCAGCTCACCGGGCACGCGGCAACAGCGGACGAGACCGCCGATGACGGCGATAATCCGAAACTGAAGAAACGTGCCCGGCGCGAGCGAAAGGCGGCGAACTAATGCGACCTCGCACTTCGATTTCTCGTTTTATGAGCGATGGCTGGATCACCACTCGCCGCAATCTCACCAAGATCAAACGCGTTCCCGACATCTTGGTTTTCACGCTTTTGCAACCGATCATGTTCGTGCTTCTCTTCACGTATGTTTACGGCGGTGCCATCAAGATTCCGGGGAGCAACTACACCGAGTTCTTGATGGCCGGCATTTTTGCTCAAACCGTGGTGTTTGGAGCAACCTATTCGGGTTCAGCCATGGCTCAAGACCTCAAAGATGGCATCATCGATCGATTTCGCACGTTGCCCATGAATAATGCTGCCGTGCTCGTTGGTCGTACCAACGGGGATCTCGGCATCAACTTCTTGTCGGTCATGGTCATGATGACAACCGGCTTTATCGTGGGCTGGCGAATCCATTCGAGTCCGCTCCAGGCAATTGCGGCTGTGGCGCTCCTGCTTCTTTTTGCCTACGCGATGTCCTGGGTCTTGGCGTTCATCGGCATGAGCGTGCGAAGTCCCGAGGTCATTAACAACGTGAGCTTCATTGTGTTGTTTCCTCTGACGTTTGTATCCAATGCTTTTGTTCCGGCCGACACATTGCCGACACCCTTGCGTATCTTCGCCGAGTGGAACCCCGTGTCGG
>RFQD01000370.1 GCA_009925875.1 Microbacteriaceae bacterium
ACCGTGGAAAGGAGATTGGCGCCCTCGTCACCGAGACGATTCAGAGCGTTGCCGGCAGTCTCGTGGGCGCCAAGTGGCGATGCTTTCGAGGCCAGAACATCACCCGCATCGAGCTCTTCGACGAGACGGAAAATTGTCACGTGCGCCACAGATGAACCGGCCATGATTTCATGCTGCAACGGTGACGCTCCCCGCCACTCCGGAAGCTTGGAGAAGTGGAGATTTATCCAGCCCAAACGTGGAATGTCGAGAGCAACGCGCGGAATCATGCCGCCAAATGCAACCACGACGCCCAGGTCTGGCTGGAGGTCGGCGATCTCAGCGCTCAACGACGTGTCGAAACGTGCTCGCTTGAATGTCACGAGCCCCAGCTCATGCGCACGACGCGCAACGGCAGATGGCAGCATCTCGCGTTTGCGACCCTGGGCGGCGTCGGGGCGAGTGACAACGCCGACGATGTCGTGGCCTCGAGCGAGTTGCGTCAGTGACGGAACGGCAACGTCGGGCGTCCCGGCGAAAACAATCCTCATGAAAATGAATCTCCCAGCCCGGCATCGTCCATTTGAACCCGCAGGCGTGCAATCCGTTGCGTTGGCACTTCTCCGTTTCGCCGTCTGGCCCCCTGCGTCGCGGTTGTGACAATACATGCACGCAGGGCTGATGCGACCTTGTCACCATGACGATAGTCAAAAAGCACAAAGGCTCGCGCCGAATCTTCAGACAGTGACGGACCCATTATGCGCGTGTTTTCGATGGCTCGAACGGCGTCGCAGGCGTGACCAACCTCACTCACGGGACCAGTGACGCTGGCAACGCGTCGAACGGGTGGCAAACCGAGGACACGGCGTTCGCGCAACTCACGCCGTGCGAATCCTCGCAAATCCCAAGACGCGACCGTTCTGCCGAGCTCCGCTCCCGCTCCCACGAGATAGCACGTCGCATCAGTGCGCGATAGCGCGAGCGCATTGCACCAGTGCCGAATCGCCTCCTCATCAACACGCAGCCCCGAACGTGATCGATAGACCTCGCCGTCCAATATCACAACGCTCCGATAGCCACCCTCGGCCACCGGCTCTGCCCCCGGTGTCGAAATAACAAGGCAGGGACGGTCTGCCACATACTGAACTGGGTGGCTGCCGTCCGACACAATGATCTGGGTGTTCGGAAAGGC
>RFQD01000038.1 GCA_009925875.1 Microbacteriaceae bacterium
TGACGCGGAGACGGGTGGCGCAATTTTATGGCAGCACCTCTTCTGGTTCTTCGGTCACCCGGAGGTGTATATCCTCGCCCTTCCGTTCTTCGGTGTGGTTTCCGAAATCATTCCGGTGTTCAGTCGCAAACCAATTTTTGGATACAAAACTCTCGTTTACGCCACCATCGCTATCGGTGCTCTATCCATGACCGTGTGGGCTCACCACATGTACGTGACGGGCTCGGTTTTGTTGCCGTTCTTTGCGTTGCTCACGATGCTCATTGCGGTGCCCACCGGCGTCAAAATCTTCAACTGGATCGGGACCGTCTGGCGAGGTTCCGTGACCTTTGAAGTCCCCATGATGTGGGCGTTGGGATTTGTCTTCAACTTCGTATTCGGAGGCTTGACGGGAATCATTCTCGCTTCGCCACCGCTCGATTTCCACACCTCTGACTCGTACTTCATCGTTGCGCACTTCCACTACGTCGTTGTGGGGGCTCTGGTCTTTGGACTCTTCGGCGCGATCTATTTCTGGTGGCCAAAGTGGACCGGAAAGATGCTGAATGACCGTCTCGGACAGATGCACTTCTGGCTCATGTTTATCGGATTCCACACCACCTTCCTCATTCAGCACTGGCTCGGCGTTATTGGTATGCCGCGACGCTACGCGACGTACCTGCCCGATGACGGCTTCACCTGGATGAACCAACTCTCGTCAGTGGGATCACTCATTATGGCCGTATCGCTACTGCCATGGATTCTCAACATCTACCTGACTGCTCGGTACGCCCCGAAGGTGACCGTGGATGACCCGTGGGGAACGTCTCGCTCGTTGGAGTGGGCCACGAGTTGCCCGCCGCCGCGCCACAACTTCACGAGCATCCCACGAATTCGTAGCGAGTCACCTGCCTTCGACGTGAACCACCCGGAACTTGCCCCTGCTGGTTATGCATTGGCAGGAGCTTCGTCGGCACCGTCTCTCGACGCCGGAAAGAAGGGTTAGGTCCTATGAAGGGCAACATCGCCTTATTGACGGTTCTCGGTCTGTTCTTCCTGGTCGCGTCCGCGGTCTACACCGTGTGGAACGTTCTGGCCACAGGAACGTGGGAGATTGTCGGTACCGTCGGGATTCTTCTTTCGGCAATTTTGGCCGGCTTCATCGCTTTCTTCTTGAATGCGGTCAATCGATCCCAGGGCGGAATTCTGCTGCCGGAAGATCGGCCTGAGGCAGACATTGATGACGCTGACCCCGAACTCGGTCACTTCAGCCCGTGGAGTTGGTGGCCCCTTGTGCTCGGCTTCGCAATAGGTCTCGCATTTTTGGGTCTCGCGGTAGGCGTGTGGATCGCTATCATCGGTATTCCTCTGGTGGTCATTGCCTTGGTTGGTTGGACCTACGAGTACTACCGCGGTAATTTCGGGCACTAGTTTCACCCTCAGCGAGATAGGCTTCGCGGGGCCATTGGCTACGCAGCTGTAAATCGTCGCGCTTGCGTCTCCTGGCGTGGAAAGCGGCGATACTCGCTCTGCCGGACTGCTCGGTAACTGCTACGCGTATCGAAGAGACACGTGAGCTCACCAATATGTCCACGGCTGGCCCAGGTAGATGCGATCATGAGGCCTGAGGCCCGAGGCCCGAGGCCCGAGGCCCGAGGCCCGAGGCCCGAGACTGTGCCGGAGCCCACCCGGCCGAACAGGAGCCCACCCGGCCGAGCGTGAGTCCACAGGCTTGTGGTGGCGTACACCTCTGACGTGGCCCATTTCACAGAGAAACGTGCGGAGGGCCTTGGCACGTAGTCAGTAGCCACATCGACCCGTCCGCCATCCGTTCGTGACGTCTCGCAGAAACGCTGATGCCCCGCCACACTGGGGCGGGGCATCAGCGGCTCAGGAATTAATGACTCGAGTGCTCGAGTGCGGCCTGGTACTCCTTGGGAGAGACGGGCGCGATGCGATCCTCGAAGAAGAAGCGAGACATCGCAACACGGAACCGCGCCGAGGCGGTGATCTTTCCCACAGGATTGGGCTTGAGTTGCAGGGGAGCGTTGTCGTTGAACGACACCAGTTGCCAACGCGTGTACTCGTCAAGTTGCTCGTGAACCTCGACGAATTCACCTCCGGGAAGGCGAACGATTCGTCCCGTCTCGAAGCCATGTAACACCATCTCGCGGTCTTTCTTCTGCAGGGCGAGACACACGCGCTTGGTTACCATGAAGGCGACGATGGGGCCGAGAATCAGCAGGGCCTGCAACGTATTGATGACACCCTCCATCGTGACCTTGAAATGCGTCGCGATGATGTCTGACGATGCCGCAGCCCAGAGAACTGCGTAGAAGGTGACCCCAGCTGCTCCGAAGGCAGTCCGGACGGGCGCGTTGCGAGGTCGGTCGAGCAGGTGATGCTCGCGCTTGTCTCCTGTCACCCACGCTTCGACGTACGGATAAATGAACGTGAGAAGCAGGAACACGACGAGGACGAGGATCGGAATCAGAATGTTCCAAGACCACGTGTAGCCCAGCCACACGGTTTCCAAGCCTGGCGGCATCAGGCGAAGTGCGCCGTCGGCAAATCCGATGTACCAGTCCGGCTGCGTACCTGCAGACACCGGCGATGGGTCATACGGGCCGTAATTCCAGATGGGGTTGATGGTCACGGTGGCCGCGATGAGTGCGATCACACCGAACACGAGGAAGAAGAAGCCTCCCGCTTTCGCGGCGTACACGGGCAGGACCGGGTAGCCGACCACGTTCTGTTCAGTCTTTCCCGGGCCGGGGTACTGGGTGTGCTTGTGAATGACCACGAACATCAGGTGGAGAACGATAAATATCAACACCATCGCGGGAAGGAGAAGGATGTGCAGCGTGTAGAGACGTCCCACAATGTCGTTGCCGGGGAACTCCCCACCAAACAACAGGAACGTGATCCACGTTCCGACAACGGGCACGGCGTTCATCATGCCGTCGATAATGCGCAATCCGTTGCCGGAGAGCAGGTCGTCCGGCAACGAGTATCCGGTAAACCCTTCTGCCATCGCCAACACGAAGAGCACGAAACCGATCGCCCAGTTCAACTCGCGGGGCTTGCGGAAGGCTCCGGTAAAGAAGACGCGAAGCATGTGCAACCCGATTGCTGCAACAAAGAGCAAGGCCGCCCAGTGGTGAATTTGCCGCATAAGCAGTCCGCCACGGATGTCAAAGGAAATGTCGAGAGTGGAAGACATTGCCGCCGACATTTCGACTCCACGCAGGGGTACATACGACCCGGCATATTCCACGGGTGTCATGGACGCCTGGAAGAAGAATGTCAGGAAGCTCCCGGAAAGCAGGATGATGACGAAGCTATACAACGCCACCTCACCGAGCAGGAATGACCAGTGATCGGGGAAAATCTTGCGACCGAATTCCTTGACCGCTCCAGAAATACTCGTTCGCTCGTCAAGGTAATTCGAGGCCGACGCTATGAATCCCTTTTGTTCGGGTGCAGATGTGATGCTCATGATGTAGAACGCTCCCAGAAGCTCGGTCCGACGGGTTCAGTGAAATCGCTCGTTGCGACAAGGTATCCCTCGCTGTCTACCGTGATAGGCAACTGGGGGAGTGGGCGCGCTGCCGGACCAAAAATCACTTTGCATTGGTTGGCAATGTCAAACTGCGATTGATGGCAGGGGCAGAGCAGGTGATGCGTTTGTTGCTCGTAGAGTGCCACGGGGCACCCGACGTGAGTGCATATCTTCGAATAGGCAACGATTCCGTCGTATGACCAGGACTCTCGTTCCTTACTTGTCCAATGCAGGTCTTCGGGCTTGAGTCGAACGAGTAGAACAGCCGCTTTGGCCTTTGCGTCGAGCTTTTCATGCTCGGGCAGGTCAACGAGGCCTTCGGGGATGACCTGAAACGCGCTTCCGATCGTGACATCTGCTGCCTTGATGGGGGTGCCCGTGGGGTCTTGCGTGAGTCGCAGACCCTTCTTCCACATCGTGTGTTTGAGCTCTGTGTTGGGATCGACGTCCATTGGTGCGAGTCCACGGAATAGCGCTATAGCAGGGAGAGGGAACGCCACGAGCGACGCAATGAGACCACCACGAATAAGCGTTCGGCGACTGAAGCCCGATTCCTCGTCGGCTTCCTTGAAAATCTCCACCGCACGCGCGCGCGTGGCCGCGGTTCCTCTCACCGGGTGACGTTCGTCGACACCCTCCTTGTCGGCCATGACGGCCTTGCCCCAATGGACCGCCGCGATTCCGATCGCGAGGAGCGAGAGAGCAATGCTCAATCCAACAAACAACGTATTGATCCGAACGGATGCGATGCTTCCGTCCTCAATGGGGAAAAACATGTAGGCGAAGATGGCCGAGACGCTGCCCACAACGGAAAGCCAGAACATCCCAACGATGAAGCGTGCCGCGCGCTTCTTCTTCTTGGGGTCGAGGTCCGTGACGCGGGGGCGATGCGGGGGTAGACCCGGATTCTCGAACGCGTCGGCGGGTACGACACTGCTCCACTCGGTGGTGTCACAGGAACGACGTCGGACGAGCCGTTTTCGTTCGTAGCCATGTTTCTCCTTTAGCGCCAATAAGAATGAAGACTCAGTTGGATTTTGCGGTGATCCATACGGTCAGCGCGACGATGCCACCAAGCCCAAAAATCCACAAGAACAGACCCTCAGAGACCGGACCGAGGGAACCCAATTCCAGTCCGCCCGCCGAAGGATTTTGTTCGTTGTATTGCAAGTAAGCGATGATGTTTTTCTTGTCTTCCGGTGACAAATTGAGGTCGTTGAACGCCGGCATGTTTTGCGGGCCGGTCAACATCGCCTCGTAGACGTGAACAGGAGCAACTCCCTTGAGGACCGGGGCATATTTCCCTTCGGTCAGTGCTCCACCAGCACCGGCGACGTTGTGGCACATGGCGCAGTTAATTCGGAAGAGCTCGCCGCCCGCGGCAACGTCTCCGCCCGAAATTTGAGATTCAGAAGGAATCGCCGGCCCTGGAGCGAGTGAGGCCACATAGGCCGCGAGGGCTTTGATTTGGGAATCTTCGAACTGAACGGGCTTGCTGGGAGCTTGGGGGCCACTCGCTTGCATGGGCATGCGTCCCGTACCGACCTGGAAATCGACCGAGGCCGCCCCCACGCCAATCAGACTGGGACCATTCTGTGTACCTTGTGCCTGTTGTCCGTGACACGTTGCACAGTTCGCGGCGAAAAGCTTTTGCCCCTGATTAATCACTTCAGGACTGCTGAGGTCTACCGACGCCGAAGCCGTCGTCGCGGTGAACGCGGCGTAAGCGCCTCCCGTGGCGAATAGCCCGACGAGGAGGAGGGCGACGGAGGCGACGGGGGAGCGCCTTCCGGATTTGCGAGTTTGTCGATTCATGAGTGTCAGATCAGTTTCGGTCGGAGTTTCGCTGGTTGAAATCAAACGGGGTTATCTGAGGACGTAGATCACGAGGAAGAGCGCAATCCAGACCACGTCAACGAAGTGCCAGTAGTACGACACCACGATGGCGCTGGTCGCTTCTTTGTGGCCGAAGTTCTTGACGGCATAGGCGCGACCGATGACGAGCAAAAAGGCGATGAGTCCACCCGTCACGTGTAGACCGTGGAAACCTGTCGTGAGGTAGAACGCGGTTCCGTAGGCATTTCCATCGAGCGTGATTCCCTCGGAGACGAGCTGTGAATACTCAAAAATCTGACCCGAGACGAAAATCGCTCCCAATGCGTAGGTGAGATAGAACCACTCCACCATTCCCCACTGCGTGGGCTTCCAGCCAGTGGAACGCGGTTGGAGCCGCTCGGCGGCGAAGACGCCAAATTGGGCAGTGAAAGACGACGACACAAGGATGATCGTGTTGGTCAACGAGTAGGGGAAATTGAGCTTGGTCGCCTCCGCTGCCCACATTTCTGGCGCTGCACCACGAAGGGTGAAGTAGATCGCAAAAAGCCCGGCAAAGAACATCACTTCGCTGCCCAGCCAGACGATCGTGCCCACCGCGACAGGGTTGGGCCGGTTCACCATGGGGACGAGTGTGCGCGAGGCTACGGAGGCGTTAGTCACGTTGTCCATTATGCCGGAATGCGAGAGTCCACGTGGGCGCAGGGAGCCTCGCCACGCGAGACAAACTAGCCTTTACCTATGAGCGAAAACATGACCTGGCCTGCGCTGTTGACAGAGCTCCTCGAAGGGGAGAATTTGTCCATTGCGGAGGCAACGTGGGCTATGGATGAGATGGTCGGTGGACGGGCGACCCCGTCCCAGATTGCAGGGTTTCTCATTGCGTTGCGGTCAAAAGGCGAAACGGTTGACGAGATTGTCGGCTTTCGTGACGCGGTGCTTCACCATGCTCTCGATTTGCCAGTAAATCCACGGGCACTCGACATCGTGGGCACGGGAGGGGATCGGCATCACACGGTCAACGTTTCCACGATGGCCAGCATTGTTGCTGCGGCAACAGGTGTTCCGGTCCTCAAGCACGGCAACCGGGCGGCGAGTAGCGCATCCGGATCATCCGATGTGCTCGGTGAATTGGGGCTCAATTTGGAGCTTGACCCGGCGGGTGTCACCCGGGTTTTTGATGAGGTGGGGATTTCATTTGCCTTCGCGGCGCTCTTTCACCCTGGTTTCCGTCATGTGGGAGAAACGCGTCGAGAGCTTGGGGTTCCCACGTTGTTCAATTTTCTCGGACCACTGTGTAACCCGGCTCGCCCCGAGGCGACGGCTCTCGGTTGCGCTCAGCTCGACCGGGTACCGCTCATGGTCGGCGTGTTTCAGACCCGGGATGCCTCGGCTCTGGTTTTTCGCGGTGACGACGGCCTCGATGAGCTCAGCACAACCGGGCACAGTCACTTATGGGAAGTCAGCCGCGGCCGCGTTGTCGAGCACGATCTCAACCCCGTAGATCTCGGTATTCGTCGAGCGAGCCTGGACGAACTTCGCGGGGGCAGCCCGACGGAGAACGCGAACGTCGTGAGACGCGTCATGTCGGGGGAGCCGGGCGCTGTCCGTGACATTGTCTTGCTGAACGCCGCCGCGGGACTCGTCGCCTTTGAACTCGCTGAAAACCCCAGTTCCATCGAGGAGCCTATTTTGCAGCGCCTCGGGGTGCACATGGCAACGTGTGCCGAGGCCATCGACAACGGCGCGGCGGCGCAAAAATTGGATGCGTGGGTTCTTGCCACCCACGCGGCTTAAGTTCTTCTAGGTGGGTGTCGCGTCCTCACGTGCTGGGGGAGTCGTCGTCTACCCATCCCGCACTCTTCGAGACGGCCTTGGACCAGACTCTCATGAGTCGCTCGGACTCCGCGACCTGCATCTGGGGGATCCAACGTGAGTCCTCTTGCCACAACTTTCGGAGCTCATCCCGAGATGACCAATAGCCGACGGCCAGACCCGCCGCAAACGCTGCTCCAAGTGCGGTGGTCTCGATAATCCGTGGCCGGACGACGGGCACACGAACGATGTCGGATTGAAACTGCATCAGGAGGTTATTCACGACCATCCCGCCGTCGACTTTGAGTTCCGTGAGAGGCACACCCGTGTCGGCGTTCATGGCTGCGAGAACTTCAGCCGTCTGAAATGCGACGGATTCGAGGGCCGCCCGCGCGATGTGCGCCTTGGTGACGTAGCGCGTGAGACCGACGATGACTCCGCGCGCGTTCGAGTCCCAGTGCGGTGCAAAGAGCCCGCTGAACGCGGGAACGATGGCGATTCCACCATTGTCACTGACGGATGCGGCAAGTGGCTCGACGTCGGATGCCGACGAAAAAAGTTGCAGATTGTCTCTCAACCATTGAATGAGCGAGCCCGTGACGGCAATGGACCCCTCGAGGGCGTAGTGCGCTGGTTCGCCCGAGACTTGATACGCCACCGTCGTAATGAGGCCGTTCTGAGAGACAGTCGGGCGTATGCCCGTGTTGAGCATGAGAAAGTTTCCCGTGCCATACGTGTTTTTGGCTTCACCGGGTTCAAAGGCGCACTGCCCAAACGTTGCCGCGTGCTGATCTCCGAGGATTCCTGAAACGGGTACCCCCTCAAGGTCGCCAACACAGACTCCAAAAAGACCTGATGAGGGACGAATAACGGGGAGAAGATTACGTGGAATGTCGAACACCGCGAGAAGCTCGTCGTCCCAGTCCAGGGTTTCGAGATTCATGAGGAGTGTGCGCGAGGCGTTCGTTACGTCGGTCGCGTGCACACCACCGTGTGGACCACCCGTGAGGTTCCACAGTAACCATGTGTCGATGGTGCCGAACAGCAGAGACCCTGAGCGCGCTCGTGCACGCGCATCCGGAATGTTGTCGAGAATCCAGCGCAGTTTGGATGCGGCAAAGTACGTGGACACCGGGAGCCCCGTGAGAGCCGTGATGCGCGTGACGTCATGGTGTTGCGCGACATTGGAGACGATATCCGACGTTCGAGTGTCTTGCCACACTATGGCGTTGTACAACGGCTTTCCGGTTTCGCGATCCCAAACGACGGTGGTCTCGCGTTGATTGGTTATTCCTACGGCGACGATGTTCGCTGCGCTGAGACCCGCTTGCGTGAGCGCTAGGGCCATCACGTCCCGCGTATTCGACCAGATTTCTTCTGGATCATGTTCGACCCAACCGGCATTCGGAAAAATCTGCGTCGTTTCTTTTTGACCGACGCCCACCTTATTTCCCAGGTGATCAAACACGATGGCACGAGTGCTCGTGGTTCCGTTGTCAATGGCGAGAACGTAGTCAGTCATACCGTCACGCTATCGATTTGCGCGGTCGTGCGGCACCCGAAGTTATGACAAATACGACGAGTAAACCGACGAGCACAAAGAACATGTTCAAGAGTCCCCACGCTTGTCCGAGAAATCCGAGCGTGGGCGGACCGACTAAAAAGGCGACATAGCCAAATGACGCCACGATGGATACCCGGCGCGAGGAACCGTCGGTATCACCATCCGCCGCCGCCGACAAGAGCACAGGAAAACCGAGCGCCACCCCGGCTCCCCACAACGCAGCTCCAAACAGAGCAAGTGCGTAGACGTGGGAAAAGATGATGAGGAGCAATCCCGCGATGCCGGCGAGTGCAAACACCCTCAGGACACCAACCCGGCCAAATCGATCAATCATGATGCCGCCCGCAAATCGCACGACGGTCATGGCAGCCATCATGACCGCGAACGCGATAGAGGCGCGCACCGGGTCCGTGAGGTAGTCGTCAACCATCGACAGTGTGAGCCAGTCGAGGCCGGCACCCTCGGTAATGGTGATGCATAAAATTGCCAGTCCAAGAAATATTATTCGCGGGTCTCGCCAGGCTGCGGGGGAGTGCCGGTCGGGCGTCTCAGAGGGGACGCTCACGACGCGTCCCGTGTCTGCGGGCAAGAGGCGAATGGTTGTCCACGCCACGACGGCCACCAGCACGCACACGGCGTAAATCTGAAGGGGGAGTGCTATACCAACGGCGAGAGCAATGGTTCCGATTCCCGCTCCGGCCAGAGTGCCGATGGAGTACGCGCCGTGGAGTGGAGGCATGAGACTTCGGTGCAGCCGCTTTTCCATGTCGGTTCCCTCGACATTGATGGCGACATCACCGAGCCCGTAACCGAGCCCCGAAATCACCGCGCTGAGCGAGACGACAATAACGTTTTCCATGGCGACGCCACTGGCCTGACCGACATAGCCGATAAACACGAGATTGAATCCCACCAGAGAACCGGTTCGAGCTCCGTATTTCGCCACAAAGCGACCCGAAAGCAGAATTCCAGTCATGGCACCGACCGCACCCGCAAAGAGAACAAGACCGAGCTGTGCCGTCGTGATGTGAAGGGCCGAACGCACTTCGGGTAGTCGCACGACCCACGATGAGCCCACCATTCCAAAAACAAAAAAATAGCCAAACAGGGTCACCAGCTCGGCCCGGACGGTGTTCGTGCCGACGCCGGCCATCGCATTATTTTTCGGCATCGTCGACTTCCCGCTGCGCAATCACCTGCGAGACGTCGACAACATCCGTCGACGTCGATTCCGTCTGCAAGCCACGCCGAGACAGTGGGGCAGTGGCCGGACTGGAGAAGATGCTCCCGACCAGCAGTGCCACGGGGACGGTGAAGGCGCCGAGTAAGCCGACGACTTGACCGAGAGCGCCGAGCGCCGGTCCGGCTGCAAGGTTGGCAGTTTGTACTGTCATGACCATGGCATTCACTCGTGGGGGAGCCATGCGTTGGTCATCGCTCAGTGCCGAGACAGCAATGGGGAATCCGAGGGAGCAGCCGAAACCCCAGAGCAGTGCTCCGAGGTAGGCGAGGTGAACCACGTT
>RFQD01000371.1 GCA_009925875.1 Microbacteriaceae bacterium
ATCGCTCGGAATTGGCGAACTTTCCGCGCGGTCCGTCGACAGCCTCAGCACCGGCCAAAGGCGTCGCGTGAATCTGGCGCGCGTGTTCGCGCAGGACGCGGATGTGTTGCTTCTTGACGAGCCCTTTTCGGGACTCGACGAGGACGCGAAACGACGCGTCGATGATTGCCTCAACTGGATCGCGGATCTCGGACGGACCGTGATCGTCGCGCGCCCGCGCTGATCCGGCGAATCGGCGTTTCCTATTTGTGCTTGAATGTCTTGACGCCGTCCCAGGTGTCATCGAGTTTCATGTCCTTGAGCTCGACGATCCGTTCCATGTAAATGCCGGTCGCCTTGTCCTCGGGGCGGATGGTCAGGCATTGCATGAAGGACTTTTGCGCGTTGGCCCATTCACGTTTCAAATAGTGCGTCCGGCCTTCGTTGAAGTGACCTGTGAACTCTTTCAGCAAGGCTTCCCTGCTGGCGCCCAGGGCATCCGGGCGCATCAACTCATAGACGCGCACCGGTTCCAGTTTTCCCTTACCTGATCGTGTCCAGGTCCCGCAGGTGGAAGTCCTTGCGCGAGATCTTCGCGAAGGTCCGGTCACTGAGCAGGATCTTCACGCCATATTCCTTGGTGAGTCCCTCAAGGCGCGAACCAAGGTTCACGTTGTCACCCATCACCGTGTAAGTGAATCGCTCGTCGGATCCCATGTTGCCGACTGACATGGGGCCGGTGTTGAGGCCGATCCCGATGTCGACCACGGGCAGGCCCATCTTTGGAAAGTCGACGCGCAGTCGATCAAGTTCATGGAGCATCTTGATCGATGCCTCGCACGCGACATCGGCCGTATTCGGCAACTCGATCGGCGCGCCCCAGAACGCCATGATGGCGTCACCGATGAACTTGTCGAGAACCCCCTTGGAATCCAGGACAATCTTCGTCATCGGAGTGAAGTAGAGATTCATCAGCTCGCACAACTTCTCGGGAGTCATGGACTCCGAGATGGTCGTGAAGTCACGGACGTCACTGAAAAAGACCGTCAGCTCTTTTTTCTCGCCGCCGAGTTTCAGGGACGACGGGTCCTCAAGGACCTGGTTGATGACGTCCGAGCTCAGATAGAGCGAGAAAGCGCCCTTCACTTTCTTCTTTTCGCGTTCCTCGGTCAGGTAGCGATAAGTCGTCAC
>RFQD01000372.1 GCA_009925875.1 Microbacteriaceae bacterium
CCTCACCTTCGTCGCCTCCCGCCTGTCGCCTCCCAGATTCGGTGCGTTGACGCGCGTAAAATTGAGCGCGTGGTGAGAAAGCGGATGAGTCGGCGTCAATTGCGCGACGCATACGCCTATCCTCGCGAGGTGAGAAACGGCGTGCATGGCGAGCTCACACATCAAGTTGCTCGTGTGTCAGTCGATGAACCGTCCGGCGAGTACACGCTTCGATTCTCGTGGCGGCGACCGTTCGTCTTTCTCTCGTTCTGTTTCGTTGTCGCAGTGATGTTCGTCAATTCGGTTGACCCCTATTCGGGCGCGACGGCGTCGCCCTATTTTCGAATGGCGGTGCAGTCTGCGAGTGACAGAAATGGCCAGGCGGTCTTTGTCAGTGCGGACGGCGTACAAAACGCGGGTCGCGACGTGGTGAGCATCGAGAAACCCGTCGCGGTCATACCCGCGGCCGGCACGCCCGACCCCGATAGTGCCAAAGCCATCGGGTTGAAGAAGGTGCTCGAGCGAGGTTGGGGTGTCGACCAATACGACTGTCTCGAGCTTCTCTGGGATCGAGAATCGCGTTGGAATGCTTCGGCCGTCAATTCCTCGAGTGGCGCGTACGGCATTCCGCAAGCTTTGCCGGGAGACAAAATGGCATCGGCCGGGGCTGATTGGCAAACGAATCCGTCGACCCAGATTGAGTGGGGGCTGGGATACATCGAGGCTCGGTACGGCTCGCCATGTGGGGCGTGGGCGCACTCGGAAGATGTTGGCTGGTACTAGCGCATGGCCAAGAGCAGGCGGTCGCGAAAGCGCGACGGCGAACACGAACCACTGGACGTGGAGCGCCTCATGGTAGGGGCCCGTCGAACGGAGTCGCGAAGTTCGGGTGAGTGGGTAGTTCAACCGATTGGTGAGGCTTCTTCGGTCAAGACGTACACGTGTCCCGGATGCTCGCGCGAGATCCTGCCCGGAACCGCCCACCTCGTGGCGTGGCGCGCCGATGGACTTTTTGGGCCGGACGCTGATGTGGCGGCTCGCCGTCATTGGCACACTCACTGCTGGAAGGTTGCGGGCTAAGTGATAGAAATTCGGGGTGGCGTCGAGCTGCCCGCCATTCGCGAGAACATTGAGCTCCACACGAGTGACGGTCTGACCTTGGTTGGTGAACTCGCGCTTCCGGCGACACGT
>RFQD01000373.1 GCA_009925875.1 Microbacteriaceae bacterium
GATCCCAGATGGACGTCACCGACGCGCACGCGGCCTTGTTTGCGGCCAGTGATTCTGGGGCGAGATCCGGAATGAGGGAGCAACCGGTAACGAGAAACAACGTCACCGCAGCCACGGTGGATGCCCCGACACGGCGCACGAGCAATGGAACGTGCTTCATAGTGAACGAGCCTACGCGCGCGCCACTAGTTCGTCGACGGGAGACCGTCGCGGCGTTTCGGCAGTTTTGCGTTCGATGGTCGAGCTCACGCGACGTGACGGCCAGCGGTCGGCGCGGGCAACGACGTAGTCGTCGTGTTTGGCGGCCACACCATCCCCCGCGGTGACCCGTCGCAGCACGCGTGAGGTAAAAGGAACAACATGATTCCACAACCACCGACACAGCTCGCCCGGGGTCTGGAAATCGCGCGGCGGTGAGTCAAAACTGGGCACGGTCAGTTGATAGGGAATGCCGAGAAGTTTCGCAGCGCGATTTGCCACATGAATGTGGCCCCGCTCTCCGAAGTGCACCATGTCGTCGGCCCAGAAACGTTGGCGGCGCAGCGACACGCTGCCGTGAACATCCAACAGCTGCAGTCCGTATTCCCGGGCGAGTCGGTTCAAAAGTGCCGACAGTCGTAGCGAGCGTGCGATGCCCGGACGAAAGGCCCAGTGATGCACGGGGTTGATGGTGTTTGCGAGCACGACGCGTGTTCCGACCCGCTGAAAACGCTCGACGGCCGAACGGACGAGCTCCTCCACCACATCGAGGCGTGCGCCCGGGCGCCACAGGTCGTTGGCGCCCGCCATGATTGTGACGAGATCGGGCTGCATGCCGAGTGCGCGATCGACTTGTTCGCCGAAGATACTGACGGACGTGCGCGAGCGAATTGCGAGATTGGCGAACTCGACGATCCCTCCCGTCTCGGCGGCCGAGCGAGCGAACAAGGTCGCGAGTCGATCGGCCCAGCCGCACCCGTCACGGTCGATTTCGAACCCGCGGTCTCCGAGTCCTTCGGTCAGTGAATCACCGAGGGCAACGTAGCGAAGAACGGAACGCGTCACACGTTTAGCCTTGCGAGAAACGTTAACTCCGGGTGACATGACACCCAACGGCAACCAACGCATTCACGACCATTACGTGACCGAATCCGCGCGGGCCGAATCGAGTCCACCGCCGGACGAACGGAC
>RFQD01000374.1 GCA_009925875.1 Microbacteriaceae bacterium
TTCGTGCAGGCCGACATCGACATCATCGGCGA
This sequence comes from Microbacteriaceae bacterium, assembly GCA_009925875.1. Taxonomy (GTDB): domain Bacteria; phylum Actinomycetota; class Actinomycetes; order Actinomycetales; family Microbacteriaceae; genus RFQD01. The sequence goes on from RFQD01000374.1 coordinate 33, forward strand.
ACCGGGCCCCCTCGCCGAGGTCGAGCTCATTACCGCCACGTCCGCAACGCTGAGCGCCCTTGGCCTGAACGGATGCACGATTCGCTTGAATGACCGTCGCATTCTGTTCGGCCTGCTCGACTACTGCGGTGTCGCGCCGGAGCGCCGAGAATCCGCTCTCATCACAATTGACAAACTCGACAAAATCGGAGTCTCGGGTGTCGTTGCCGAGCTCAGTGAGTTTGGACCAGATTCGGCCGCGGTGCTCGGTGGATTCCTGGAGAAAATTGAGCCGCACCTCGCCGGTGGTGGGGTGCCTCTCACGACACCCGACATACTCTCGGTCCTCCCCGACGGAATCGACCCGGAGGCCGTTGCGTCACTCGAGACAATCGCGAATGCGTTGACCGAGTTACCCGACGGTGTGCAGGTGCGCTTTGATCCGACACTCGTGCGTGGCATGGGCTACTACACAGGCACGATCTTCGAGATTGCGCATCCGGAATCTGGTTCCTCGGTCGGTGGCGGCGGACGGTACGACGGCATGATTGGCCGATTCCTCGGAACGGATGTGCCGGCGGCGGGTTTCTCCATCGGGTTTGAGCGCATCGTCGATCTGCTTCCCGACGACGAGTCGGTGCACGGAGGCATCGTTCTCGTGCACGACGCACCGACGGCCGGCGCGGTTCCCGGCGACGGGCTCACTCTTCAGGCGCTCGCTCGTATCAAGTCACAGGCCGTCGCTGCGGGGGAGCGCGTGCGTCTCGAACGTCGCACAAAAAACCTCACCCCGATTCTCGACCGTGCCGCCGCCGCGGGATTCACCCATTTTGCATTCGTGGATGCGCACGCCACCACATTTGCTGATCTCACGCGCAAGCCCCTCACCTGAGCTCACCGGTAGAATCGGGGTCGAACAACCTTCCCTCCCTCCCCTTGTCTTTTTCTACCTAGGAGTCTGTAGTGGCCGACATCATTGCCCTCAATGCGCGCGAAATTCTCGATTCTCGCGGCAACCCCACCGTTGAGGTGGAGGTTCTGCTCGATGACAACACGGCCGCGCGCGCCGCGGTGCCGTCGGGCGCATCCACGGGTGCGTTTGAGGCCTATGAATTGCGGGATGGTGACAAGAAGCGCTACCTCGGAAAAGGC
>RFQD01000375.1 GCA_009925875.1 Microbacteriaceae bacterium
GGTGGAGCTCTTGCCGTCGGCGTCTCGATTGCCAACGGCTTCTTCGGCGTGTTTGTCGTGTTGATTTTGACCCTGTATTTCACGGCCTCGCTCAAGACGATCAAGCAGAGCACCTACCGTTTGGTGCCCGCGAGCAATCGAGAGCGGTTCATCGGTCTCAGCACGCAAATCACGGACGGTGTGGGCAAATACGTCATCGGGCAGATTCTGCTCGGTCTGATTAACGGTGTGCTGACCTTCATCATGCTGACGATCGTCGGCGGGCATGCCGCGATTGTGTTCGCGTTCGTGGCGTTCGTCATGTCGCTCGTGCCTCTGGTGGGAACGGTTATCGGATCAGCGATTATCGCGATTTCGCAACTCGTGCTGGTGTCTCCCACGACGGCCCTGATCGTGGCGATTTACTACCTCATTTACATGCAGGTCGAGGCATACGTGTTCAGCCCGAAAATCATGAACAAAGCCGTGCAAATTCCGGGCTCCATCGTCGTCATCGCGGCACTCGCCGGAGGCTCTCTCCTGGGTATTCTCGGCGCCCTCGTTGCCATTCCAATCGCAGCTTCAATTGTGCTGATTATCAAAGAGGTCGTCATGCCGATGCAGGACAAACGCTAGGCGGTCTCCGGCCACTCGCTCGGCAACGGCAAGGCGCTGGGGTTGACTCGCGCGACGATTTCCGTCAGCACGCGGGTCGTCTGATTCTCCCCCACCCAGAGGTGCTTGCCACCCTCGACGGGAACCAGCTCGATGTGACGGACGTCAGAGAATCGCTCGCGCGCCGCATCCGGCTGCAAGTAATCATCGAACTCCGGGATGAGCGCGACGAGTTTTTTCGACGTCGAGTCCCATGCCGCAACATCTTCCGCGGTGGCGCGGTGTAATGGCGGCGACAGCAGGATTGCGCCAACAATGTCGTGCTGGAGGCCGTATTTCAGAGCGAGCTCCGTTCCAAACGACCATCCCACCAACCACACGTTGGGCAACCCACGGGATTCAACAAAGTCGACGGCGGCGGCCACATCCGCCACCTCGTCCCGCCCGTGTCCAAACTCGCCCTGACTCGTTCCCCGGGGGCTCTTTGTGCCGCGCGTGTTGAATCGCAACACGGCCACATCCGCGAGTGCGGGCAGGCGATTGGCTGCCTTGCGCA
>RFQD01000376.1 GCA_009925875.1 Microbacteriaceae bacterium
TCCTTGCCGATGAAGTAGTAGCTCTTCGTCCCTTCACCCGCGCCTGGATTCTTCCAGAATTTCTCCCACGCCTCTGCCTCGAACCCGTGAACGCGCGCCCACTCGCGCGACGCGCTCAAATACCCGATCACGGCCTCGTACCAGACGTAAAGGCGCTTGCCATCGTATCCCGCCACCGGAATCGTGACGCCCCACTCGATGTCGCGCGTGATCGCCCGCCCGTGCAAGTCTCGTTTCTCAAGTTGCGCCCGCGTGAAATTGAGGACATGAGGCCGCCAATGGGCCTTCTCGCCGTCGTTGATCCATTCGATCAGCGGCTCGTTGAGTTTCGCGAGATCGAGGAAGAAATGTTCCGTGTCGCGGACTTCGAGGTCTTTTGACCCCGTCACTTTCGACCGCGGATTCTTAAGTTCAACGGCCTCATAAGTCTTCCCGCACTGGTCGCACTGGTCACCCCGCGCGTCGACAAAACCGCAGTGCGGACACGTCCCCTCGACATAACGGTCCGGCAGGAACCGCCCGGCCTTCGGGTCGAAAATCTGTTTCGTGACCTGCTTGTAGATCAATCCCTTCTCGAGGTGGCGCTTGAACATGTCGTGCACCACCGAGAAATGATTCTCGGTCATCGTCGTCGTATACAGGTCGAACGTGATCCCCATCTTCTCGAAACTGGAGATGAAACGTTCATGGTACTTCTCGACGACTTCGCGCGGCGTGATGCCCTCGGCGTCGGCGCTCACGGTGATCGGCGTACCATGCGAGTCCGACCCGCTGACCATCAGGACTTCATTGCCCTTCAGGCGGTGGTAACGCGCGAAGATATCGGGCGGCAAAAGCGCCCCCGCGTAATGCCCCAGGTGCGGCTCGTTGTTCGCGTATGGCCACGCGACGCCGATCAGGATTCTTTCTTTTACAGCTGCCACAGGTCACCGCACTCCGACTTGATGTGCTCGACAAACGCCGCGACGCTCATCGCCGGCAGGTTCTTGCCGTCGTGGAAACGCGCCGTCACTTCGCCCGTCTGCAGTTCCTTGTCGCCAACGACCAGCATGTACGGCGTCTTCAGCAATTGCGCCTCGCGGATCTTGTAGCCCAACTTCTCGCGCCGCGCGTCGATCTCGACCCGCACGCCCGCCGCCTT
>RFQD01000377.1 GCA_009925875.1 Microbacteriaceae bacterium
GCGAACTTCACCATCGCGTCCTCGGTCTCGAGCTTTTTGGTGACGATGTCCCACGTGATCATTGTGCCGGTATGATTGCCAGCTCCGTCGACCGTCGCGGACGCGAGCAGGTCCAGCTTTTCGGGACCGACCTGGATGATGGCCCGGTGCGGAAGGTTACGGCGGTCCGCGATCATCCTCGCCTGGTGCTCCGGGTTCTTGTGAAACACGTCAATTTTGCTCCCGACGATCTTGTCGATGGTCACTGACAAGTGCTTTTCAAGACGCTTCAGGGTCTCCCTGCTTGCGGGGTTCAGATAGGTAACCGTACGGTCCAGGTCACACCCCATGATATTGACCGGGGCGTTCTCGAGCATGGAGAGCATCTCGGACAGTTTCGTTTGCGCGTTGTCAGCCTGTGTCGTCACGTCCATGGTGATGACTGTGCTGATGTGCTTGCCGTCGGAATTGATGATCGGGTTCGCCTGAAGGGTGACCTTCTCGCCCCTCACGTCAATGCGCGTCTTGTAGGGCATCTGCCTGGCATTGGTCAGCCCCTTCCGGTCCGCGGGAGAGAGCGAGTCAAATGCCTCGAGGCTCGAACCCACGAGATCGTCGGCCCGGACTCCAAGGCGATCTTCCATCTTCCGGAAGGTAGTCAGCGCGTGTGGGTTGGCGTACGTCACGGTGAGGTCGCGATCACACAAGAGCAAGTTGACCGGGGCATAGTGCGCGAGGGGCATTTGCTCTGCCACTACCGTCAGCCCTTCAGTGGTGCCTTCACCGATTGTCGCCACTGGTTTGATCCTGACATTCTCTGACATGGGCCTCTCCTTGTGCCAATTCCTGGCGTTTGGTCCCGGGGCGTTACATGGCAGGAACTACCCGCCAATTTTCTCGTGGTTGTTGATCCTGTTGAAGATCCTGTCGACATCGACAATCGACAGGATCCGGTTTGGCATCTTGTAGACGCCCTCGAGCATCTCCTTGATTCCATCAGCCGTCGTCGCTGGCGGAGCCTCCAGATCGTGCGTCTCCATCTCGACGACATCCCCGATCTCATCCGCCTGGAGTGAGATCAATGTCGAGCCGCTTTCGCAGATGACGTTCATCAGTTTTTCTGGCGGCGGACTCCCGATCCCGAAGAGACGATGGACTCCG
>RFQD01000378.1 GCA_009925875.1 Microbacteriaceae bacterium
TTCGCGCGCCGCGTCCACGTTCACGTAACGATAAGAACCCTCGATGTGCGCGATTGAGTGAGCGACCCGCAAGACCGCGCACGACCACGCGCGCCGCAACCGGTGGGCTTCCTCATGTTGCGCTGCCCACACCAGGAGCCACCGTGGATCATCGCAGGCCATGATTTCCGCGGGCGGGCGCAACCCGTTGCGCCACTCACGGGGCATGAGTTCCCGCTCGATGAATGCCAGCGACTCGACGATCACAGAGTGCATCAATCGCGCGTCCGCCGGATGGTCTGGATTGTATCCGTAGGACACCAGGAATCGCGTCGCTTCCTCCATGGTGCGCACGTATGTCGAAGGCGTGTCGATGGAAGATTCGCCACCGATCAGCACGTCCATGACGGGCCAACGGAACTGCCAATGCGCTGCGATTTGCTTTTTCGCGTCCATGCTACAATCAAGTTTAAGGGAACATACGGTCGGGACCAACCATGCGCGAAAAATATAATAAACATATGAAATTAAAGACTTTTTTCGACCCAAGGCGCGCGATGCGGCTGGTCACCGGCCTCGGCGTCGCCACCCTGTTGACCGCCGGCGCCGCACATTACGCCCTTGCGAATGACGCGCCAAAAAAGGACGAGCACGCTCCAGCCGGGCACGACGCCGGAAAAAAGAGCGCCGGAAAAAAGGGCGGCAAGCACGAAGAGGAAAAGCCCGTCGAGACCAAATCCAAGATGGAACTCACCGACGGATACGTCCACGAGTGGATTCCATTCCCGCCATTCAACGCGATCGCTCTGCCCGGAGGCGACAAGTTCTCCTATAAACCGGCTCGCGGCGAGATGACTGTCGTCTTCCTCGTGGCGACATGGTGCGCGCCTTGCGTGAAAATGATGCCGGACATCCTGCGCATGCAGGCGCGAACCGCAAGACTTCCCGTGCGTTACATCAACATTTTCACCCATGACACGAAACAAGACGCGACCGGGTTCATGAAGGAGCACGGCATGAAATCTGGCGTCCTCGCGACGCACGAGGTTCTGGCCACTTTCAAGAATCCGGAGTTGCCTGCGATTTATGTCGGCGATCGCAACTCATTCATGTTGATGCGATACCTCAAGGCCTCGCCGCAGGATCTCGCGGAAGTCGAGG
>RFQD01000379.1 GCA_009925875.1 Microbacteriaceae bacterium
AAGCCGAGGTCGGCCATGTGGTCAGCCTCGTCAAGCACGGTGATCTCGATCGCGTCGAGAAACAGCAACTTCTGCTTCATGAGGTCTTCCAGACGACCAGGGGTAGCCACAATGATGTCGGCGCCGTCCTTGAGGGCGGCAACCTGACGGTTTTGCGACACGCCACCAAAGATGACCGTGGTCTTGAGCTGGTAGGCGGCCGCGAGCGGCTTGAGCGTCGCATCGATCTGCGTCGCAAGCTCCCGCGTCGGGGCGAGAATCAATCCGACCGGATGTCCGGCGCGACGACGTCCACCCGACAGGCTTGTGCCGAGGCGAGCCGCCATCGGGATGCTGAACGCGAGTGTCTTGCCAGAACCGGTCTTACCTCGGCCGAGCACGTCGCGACCCGCGAGAGTGTCGGGAAGCGTATCCACCTGAATGGGGAAGGGTGTATCGATACCCGACTTTTCGAGAATCGAAACGAGCGGGGCAGGCACGCCAAGCGCACCAAATGCATTTGTGGACAAAGGGGTATTCCTTCAATGTGTATAGCCGGCAATCCCACGTTGGGGGAGCGCTGGCAGTAATGGCGAAGGCGCCAAGGTCAGCGCATCCGTTCGCCGCAAGAAAAATGTCAACCGGCGAAGCGCCAGTGAGGGAAGAAACTTCCGACGTGCGCTGGTCACGGTGAATGACTCAGTTGAGTCACGCGGACGAGCACGTAGTTCAACCCTAGCGTGCCGGGTAACTGTTTTTGGGCGACTAGTACCGTACACAGGCAAACGCACAGGTAACGCACCTAGGTTGAGCACTGTGCCGACCGGTTGGTGGGCGCACGTGCAAAATCAAAAATCGAAGGATACGTAACTGAAGATGACTAACATCGTTGAAACCGCAGTAGGAGCAGGAAACTTCACTACTCTCGTCGCAGCTGTTACGGCTGCCGGACTCGCCGACACCCTTTCGGGAACCGGACCGTTCACGGTCTTCGCTCCGACGGACGAGGCTTTCGCCAAGCTCCCCGAGGGCACTGTTGACGCCCTCCTCAAGGACATCCCGAAGCTCACCACGATCCTGAAGCATCACGTCGTTGCTGGCACTGTCATGGCAGCTGACGCCGCCAAGCTCACGTCGGCCACCCCGCTTGACGG
>RFQD01000380.1 GCA_009925875.1 Microbacteriaceae bacterium
TAGCTCAGTTGGTAGAGCACGTCATTGGTAATGACGAGGTCACCGGTTCAAGTCCGGTCGTGGGCTCCACCTTCGGGTGGAAGTGAAAAAAGCGGTAACCGTCAACGCTATTGACAAGTGACGGTAGTAAGAAATCGGAGAGAATCGAGATGGCAAAGGCAAAGTTCGAGCGGTCCAAGCCGCACGTCAATATCGGAACGATCGGGCACATCGACCACGGCAAGACGAGCCTGACCGCCGCGATCTCGAAGTACCTCGCCCTGAAGGGGAGCGCGGAGTATCGCGCCTTCGACTCGATCGACAACGCGCCAGAAGAGCGCGAGCGCGGCATCACCATCTCGATCTCCCACGTGGAGTACGAGACGGACAACCGACACTACGCGCACGTCGACTGCCCAGGGCACGCCGACTACATCAAGAACATGATCACGGGCGCGGCCCAGATGGACGGCGCGATCCTCGTGGTCGCCGCCACCGACGGCCCGATGCCCCAGACGAAGGAGCACGTCCTCTTGGCCAAGCAGGTCGAGGTGCCGTACATCGTCGTCTTCCTGAACAAGTGCGACATGGTCGATGACCCAGAGCTCTTGGACCTCGTCGAGCTCGAGGTGCGCGAGCTCCTCAGCAAGTACGACTTCCCCGGCGACAAGATTCCCGTCGTCCGCGGCTCGGCACTGAAGGCCCTCGAGGCCCCCGACGATGTCAGCAACCCGGCCTATGCACCAATCCAGAAGTTGATGGATGAGGTCGACGCCTACATCCCAACGCCAACCCGCGAGATCGACAAGCCGTTCCTGATGCCGGTCGAAGACGTCTTCGGCATCAAGGGTCGCGGCACCGTCGCCACGGGCCGCATCGAGCGCGGCATCGTCAAGGTCGGCGACGAGGTCGAGCTGGTCGGCATCACCGCCACCCGCAAGATCGTCGTCACCGGCGTCGAGATGTTCAAGAAGCTCTTGGATGAGGGTCGCGCCGGCGATAACACGGGGCTCCTGCTCCGCGGCATCGAGCGCGAGGAGATCCAGCGCGGCCAGGTCTTGGCCAAGTCGGGCTCCGTCACCCCGCACACCAAGTTCAACGCCGAGGTCTACGTCCTCACCAAGGACGAGGGCGGCCGTCACACGCCGTTC
>RFQD01000039.1 GCA_009925875.1 Microbacteriaceae bacterium
CTAGGTGAGTCCACCCCGAGGGTCGATTTCACCCTCATCGGGTCGACTGATAATGTTTACGAGGTTCGAAACGTGAGTTTTAGCCAACTGCACCTCTAGCTCAATCGGCAGAGCAACTGACTCTTAATCAGTGGGTTCAGGGTTCAAGTCCCTGGGGGTGCACTTATGAGCCGCCGCGCTCCAGTATCGGCCTGAGTGCGTCCGCCAGCTTGGCCGCCATTGTCTTGGAGAACGTTGCGCTGAGGTGGTCGCCGTCTTTGTAGACGATGACGTTGCCGATCACGGGGGCGCACTGCGTGGCGCCACAGAAGACATCGGAGAAGTCGATGAGTTGGGCGCCGGCGAGCATTTCGGCAGCGCGCTGCTGAGGGTCGGTGACGAGCGCCGTGTCGCGCGCAAACGCGCACTGCTCGGTTGTTTCTCGGTACTTATCGACGCACGCGGGGATGTCCGCCTGGTTCGCCGCCAACGGAATGGGCGTGTCTCGAATGAACACGATTTCTGAGCCCGCCTGTGCGAGCGCAGCGAGAGGCTCAATCATGCCCGAGGCCACACCGTCGATCCCGTTGTTGGTCGCGTAGGCATGCATCGAGTAGGCGGAGAGAACGATCACATCGGGTTTTAACGCGAGAAGTGACTCCTCAACCGCACTCACCCATTTGGGGCAGGCGTTGTCATACTCGAATGCTTGCAGTCGATAGGTGGTGCTGAACGGGCAACTCGCGCGAAGAAATGTTGTGACCGACCAATTGTTGGCGCGACCCGCAATGTCGAGGGCGGGCATCCACTGGGCTGCATGCGAATCACCCACCAGGGCAATCGTCTTGGCGTCGGGCTGCGTGGAGCCGAACGTGCACGACGTGACGCGAGTGAATTCGTGAGACTGAAGACAGGCCGTGCCGTGCGCATCCTCGGAGACGAAATCATTGGCCGCCACCAGTGGGGCGGGATAAAGCTCGCCGTTGATTGGGGTTGCGTCGCTTGGCGTGGGCGCATTCGCGCCGAGTTGCGCGAGTTGGCTCTCGGTCAAGGTGGGCGCGTCACTATCCCGCGCGAGCTGCTGGGCAACACCGAGGGCAGCCGCGACCGAGGTGCTCACGATGACCACCGTGACGAGTGCCGCCGACGTCACGAACGACCAGGGTCGGGCGCGTGAGAACCTGCCCCGAATAAACGTGTTTTCGACGAGCGGCTTGGAGAGTGCGCTCAGCGCCAGCGTGGCGATCACGACGGTAATGCGGATGACCGGGTTGAGTGACGCGTTCAACGCGAACGGCAAAATGATGAGGAGTGGCCAATGCCAGAGATAGGCGGAGTAGGAGACGCCGCCGAGCCACTGAACCGGGCGCAACGACATCGTGCGCGTGAGGATCGAGTCCCGTGGCAGCTCGGCGAAGATGACGAGCGCTGTTCCCACACAGGGGATGAGCGCGGCAGCACCGGGGAACTTGGTTTGGTCAGAGAATGCGAATGTTGCGACGACAATGAGCGCAAGGCCCGTCAGTGTGAGCAGAGCTCGCAGGCGTGGTGATGCTGTGAGCCGCGACGCCAACAACCACACCAGCGCACCGAGGCAGAATTCCCAGATTCGCGCCGGTGTCACGAAATACGCCACGGACGGTGTCCACTCGGTGGCCACCACGCAGTACGCCAACGAGACGGCACCGGAGACGATGACGAACACCGCCAAGGCTCGACCGAGTGGCCATTTGGCCGCCCGACCGATGAGCGCAACCAGCACGAGCGCGGCCGGCCAGACGATGTAGAACTGCTCTTCGAGCGACAGCGACCAGTACTGCTGCACGGTGGACTGCGAGTTGGGGCTCGCCAGATAGTTGACCGAATTGAGGGCGAGAGCCCAGTTTTCGACGTACAGCGCGCTCGCCGGAATCTGGATACCCAATGCAAGCCAATAGGTTCGCGGCAGAAACAGCAGACCTGCCCCGAGCGTGACGAGAAGCACGAGCAGTGCCATGGGCAGCAGGCGACGCGCACGACGCAAATAGAACGCCCGGAAACGAATTTTTCCCGTGGACAGAAGTTCACGACCAAGGTGAGACGTCATGAGGTATCCGGAAATCACGAAGAAAACGTCCACCCCGACAAAGCCGCCGGGAATCAGCTGAGGAGCAACGTGGTAGGAAATCACGAGCATCACAGCGATCGCGCGCAGCGCCTGAATGTCGGGTCGCAGTGGTGAGCGAACGAGGGAAGCGCGGGCTTCGCTCGTGACAGTCATGCGATCGAGCCTAATTCACCTGCAATGGTCGCGTGCGGACGTGACAGCGTCCCGAATTATTCATAGACTCCCCCCATGGCTTCGACACCCCTTTCCCCGGCCCAGCTCACCACCGATCGCATTGTGGCGATTGTTTTCATGGCTCTCGGCATCGTTCTTGAGCTCATTTGGTTTGTGCCAAGTCTGATGAGCGTCATGATTAGTGACAGCGGCCTCACGCCCGCCCGGGAAATCGGAATTTATCTGATGATTCTTGGCCCGATTCTGGCGGTCGTTGCGTTTACCGTCACCACCATCATCTTGCTGGTTCTCAAACGACGTGCGATGATCATGGGCATTCTCACCCTGGTGGCGCCGATTGCCATGGTGGGTCTCGGCATGCTGCTCGCCTTCCCTAACGGCTAAGCGCCCGAAACTTCGACCAGCACCTCGTTGCGGCGTAAAAACGGCGGTGTCCAGGGCGGGTCGTAACGCGCCCAACTCGGAAGTCCGACCGCGGAGATGCCGTCTCGCGTGAGCGCGGCAATCAGATCTGCTGCGTTAGCTTCGAATTTTCGTTGCGTCCAACGCCCGATGTACGTGCGGGCCGCCATGTCTCGCGCGGGAACCGCCACCGTCGTCACACGCGAATCACGAGGTCGGGGGATGTCGTCGACCGAGACATCTTGGGGCAACACGAAACTGATGACGTGTCTTTCGGAGTGAGCGGACTCCTGAAGCACGGGCGACGTCATGGCCATTCGACGACCGGGAAGATTGTCGCCGCTGATGTACCGCACGAGCGGGCCAAATCCCGTGCTCGCGGCCGATTGCGAACTTCCCGTCACGGTGACCTGCACGAGAATCGCGGGGTCGTAGTGGCGCAGTTCGTAGCCAGACTTGGTGGCGACCACGGTGTACGGCATTTGTTCGGTCATGTGCTCATGCTAAGCCCGCAACCTGCGCCTAACATGGCAACGTGATGCATTCTCAGGTGTTCTCCTCGCGTGGTCCCGTCAAACGAACGGTGGACCTCGCAAACCTGGCAGACGTGATTACGTCCAAAACCGAGTGGGTGTAGCTGGATTTTGTCGGACCGACGCGTGACGAACTCGACGTGCTGGGCGAGCAGCTGGGGTTCAGTCCGTTGTCGTTGGACGATGCGTTCTCGGGTCGGCAACGTGCCAAGATCGAACATTTCGACAATCACGTTTTCATCAATGCCTACGCGGTGCGTTTCGACACCGACGCCGGTGAACTCGTCAGCGACGAAATTGCCATCTTTCTCACGCGCAACGCACTCGTGACCGTGCGAGGGGATGACGGATTTGACATGAGCAAAGTGGAGGCGCGGTGGGCGGATTCGTCCGATTTGGTTTCGGCCGGCGCATCCCATCTGCTCTGGGGCTTGCTCGATGTGATCGTGGACGGCTACTTCGAAACCGTGGAGTCGCTTGATGTCGAGATGGAGAAACTCGAAGAGGCCGTCTTTGATGAGCAATCGTCGGCTCGAATCGAGGTACAAAAGCGATCGTACGAACTGCGCAAGTCGCTCGTGGTGTTGCGCCGACTGACGGTACCGATGCGCGAAGTCATCAACCCACTCATTCGTCACGACCTCAAACTCATCAACGCGCGCATGGTGCCCTATTTTCAAGACATTTACGATCACGTCATTCGCGTCGCCGATTGGACCGAATCATTGCGGGACCTTGTCACGACGTTGCTCGAAACCAACCTGACCATTCAAGGCAACCGCATGAACCTGATCATGAAAAAGGTAACGAGTTGGGCCGCCATCATCGCAGTACCGACGGCGATCACAGGGTTCTACGGGCAGAACATTCCCTACCCGGGCTATATGGCGGAGTGGGGCGTCTGGGTTTCCGTGGGTGTGACCGTGCTCGCCTCGATCGCCCTGTATGTCGTCTTCCGGTGGCGAAACTGGCTCTGACCCTCGTGCCATCATTCGAATGATTGTGAGTTCAACGTGAGTCGTCCGCCTATCCGGGTCGCCATCGTGGAAGACCAGGTCTTGATGCTGGACCTGCTTGCGACGACGTTGCGGCGCGAACCGGAGCTGGAAGTGGTTTTCACCGCGTCGACGGTGGCGCAGGCACGCACACTTTTCGACGAATCCGAGGTCGACGTCGCCGTGATCGACATTGACTTGCCCGACGGCAACGGTGTCGGGCTCGGGGTTGCGCTCAGCCGCGAGTTTCCACGACCCGCGATCGTGCTTCTTTCGGCGAATGACATGCTCGAGCTTTTTCAGGGGCTACCCGGCGAGGTTCGAGCAACCTGGAGTTACCTGTCGAAGACGTCCACGACGGATTCCTCCGTACTCGTGCGGACCATTCTTGCAACGGCGCACGGCCAGAGCGTGATCGACCCGGCCCTTGTCGACCGGTCGACTCCGCGGTTGGGAAGTCGGGTATCGACTCTCACGCCACGCCAATTCGATGTGTTGCGTTGCCTCGCGCGGGGGCTGTCGAATCAGGCGATTGCGGACGACCTGAACATGGGGCTGAATTCTGTGGTGAATCACCTGACGGCAATCTATGCAACGCTCGGCATCCCCGACGACGCGAACCCACGAGTGCACGCCGTACTCGAATTTTTAAAAGACACTTCCCGAGACGGATAGCCGGATGAACGTTGCACGCGCACGTCTGAGCGACGTTGTGGCTGCCAGCTTGGTTGCGGTGGCCGCTCCCGCCCTGTTTGTGGCGCGTGGGTCTGTGCTCGGCGAGGTGCTCGGGTATGTGGCGCTGACGTCGGGCGTGGCGCTCGCTTTCGCTCGCAATCGTGCGCTCGGGCGTGACCTCTCGCTGATCGCCGTGCCACTGTTGCTGATTAGCCTCATTTCGGTCGAAGCGAATCTTGAGTGGGGCAACATCGCGCTGATGGGATCCGTACTCACGGCGTGCGTCGCGTATCCGTATCTGATGAGTCGCTTCGTTTTTCGCGAGCACGCGGTGCGGTTCCCCGGTCGTCCGGGCGAGCCGTGGTCGCGAGGGGAGTGGGCGTGGCTTGCGGCCGTGCTGGTGCTGGGCTACAGCATCCTGCCGGTGTATTTCATCACGTCGGGCAGCTACCACAATTGGCCCGCGGTCGAGAGCCCGAGTGAGATCGCGCGCCTGTTTGTGGGCGTGGGGTTCGTCGGCATTTGGGACGAGCTGTTCTTCATCTGCGTTGTCTTTGCGCTGTTGCGCCGACACTTTTCGCTCTGGGTGTCGAATGCGCTTCAGGCCGTTGTGTTCGCATCGTTTTTGTGGGAGCTGGGCTACCGGTCGTGGGGACCGGCCCTCACCGTGCCGTTCGCCCTCATTCAGGGCTGGATATTCGAGAAGAGTCGCTCGGTGTTCTACATCGTCACCGTGCACCTGCTGTTTGACGTGGTCGTCTTTCTCGTTCTTGTTTATGCGCATCACCCAACGTGGGTGCCGATATTTCTGGTTCCCCCGCCGGTTGCCGGGCCCTGACCCGGCGGCATCGCCCAACCCGGCGTTATTGCTGGGGGCGGTTTTTCAACATGATCCGGCGACCCAGCCGAATGACCGTTTTGCGCGGGGCAAAGCGCGAGGCAGCTGCCCCCCACCAGTTGGCGACACCGGAGATAACGAAGGGGTTCGGGCGGCGGCGGTCGAGCATGCGCATCGCCTTTGCCACCACAACGGGTGCTTCTTGCAGCGGCCCGGCGATCGCGTCGGAACCGGCAACATCGAAGAATTCGGTGCGCGTCGGTCCGGGGCACAGCGCGAGTGCCGACACATTGGTGTGCTCGAGCTCGCCCCACATGGCTTCGGTGAACGAGAGCACGAATGCTTTGGTCGCCGCATACACACCCAGGTAGGAGAGCGATTGGAACGCCGCAGTGCTCGCGACGTTAAGAACCACGCCGTCATTACGTTGGATCATGCCTGGTAAGAACGCGCGGGACAGATCGACGAGTGCACCCACATTGAGCGCAATTTCGCTGGCGATCGTGTCGGGATTCTCGTCGGCGACGGCCCGGTGCGTGCCAAATCCCGCGTTGTTCACGACAACGTCGACGCGCAACCCACGGCGCGAAATCTCGGCGGCTACATCGGAGCCGGCGCGCCAAACACCCAGGTCCCACCCAATGACCACCGACTCCGTCCCGTGTGCGGCGCGCAACTCCTCGGCCAGCGCGGTCAGACGGTCGGTGCGTCGTGCAACCAAAATAAGCCGGGCATCTCGGGCAGCAAACGCGCGAGCGAACTCCGCGCCCAGACCCGAGCTTGCGCCGGTAATGAGCACCATCTTGCCCGAATAGTTACGTGCCAAGGTTTCCTCCCAGAGTGACGACCAATAAGCCCACCAGATACGTCGCGCCCACGGCCAGGGCACCAAACACCAACTGCCGCACCGCCGACCGCCACCAACTCTTGCGCGTGTACCGCGCGGCGACCGCGCCGGCAATCAACAGCCCGACACCACCGGTGGCGAGGCCTGCGATGAGCGACGAAAATCCCAGCGCATATGGAATCAGGGGGATGAACGCTCCCACCGCAAACATGGCAAACGAGCTCATCGCGGCGATCCATGGTGACGGCTTCGATGCGGGGTCGAGACCGAGTTCCTGCGTGATATGGATGCGCGCCGCCTGCTGATCGTCGAGGTGCACCTCGTCCGCCGCCGCGAGTGCGGTGGTCGGGGTCATCCCCATCTTCATGAACATCACCACGAGTTCGTGTCGCTCGCCCTCGGGATTGCGTTTGTGCGCCTCGATTTCGACGGCGAGTTCGGAGTCGACCTGTTCGTTGGCGGTCTTGACGGAGGTGTATTCGCCGAGCGACATCGAGAATGCGCCGGCGACGAGCCCGGAAATCCCGGTGATCACGATGACGGGAGCGCTCGCACCGGCGGCGCCAATACCGGCGATGAGCGCGATGTTGGAGACCAGCCCATCCATCGCGCCAAACACAGCCGCTCTCAACCAGCCGCCCGAAATGTTGGGATGGCTGTGGTCGTACGCGTGCGGGTCGAAATTCGAGAGTGGGGAGGTCATGTCAGCGAGAGGCCAGGTCGCGCGACCTAGAAGGTGTAGCCCTCGTCTTCGAGTTCGGCTTCTTGTGCTTCTTTAACGACGGTGCCAATGGCGACGGCAAGTGAAATGCCCCAGCCCGCCCACATCAACCACGTGCGCCAGTCACGCGGACCTTTGACGGTGGCGCGCACGACAGAGACCCCGCCGAAAAGCGCGCCGAGCACGGTCGTGTTCAGCAAAAACTTGCGCATGATTCCTCCGTCGGTTTCGTGAGCGGTCGTGACCATTAGCCGGCTTCAAGGCTACCGCGCCGAGCGCGGGCTGTCAGGCGGAGCCTCAGTTGGAGGGGACGGGTCGCGCATCGACCGGCGACGTGTGGAGGCGAGCAAAATCGAGTGTTTCGACGAGGGCCGCGAGACGCTCGGACTCGTTCTTCGACTTGCGCGTGTTGATCTCGGCGACGATATGACCCGACCAGCCGATCTCGGTCAGGTGCTGCAGGGTTTCGGCCACGGGTTGAATGCCGTATCCCGGTAGGAGATGTTCGTCAAAGATGCGCCCGTCATCTCCGGTGGTCGCACCGTCGCATAAGTGCACGTGACGGAGGCGCTCGCCGAAATCCTTCGCGAGCTCCAGACTGTTGTGCCCCGAGAGCGCCGCGTGTGAGAAGTCGAGCGTGATGTGGTCGCAATCGAGTTCGCGTGGGTCGGGGCCGGGCGCGTAGGCCTGCACCGATCGACCGCCGACGGCCCAGGGGAACATGTTCTCTACCGCAATCTCGACGCCGGGTTCTGGTGCGTCTGGCGCACGATGTCGAGAAACTTTTCGGCGTACGTGGCCTGCCAGCGAAACGGCGGGTGCACCACAACGGTGGATGCCCCCACGGCGGCCGCGAGCTCGGCGGATTTCTCGAGTTTGATTTGCGGGTCGCGCCCCCAGACGAAGTGGGTCAGCAACAACACGGGCGCGTGCACCGAGAGGATGGGCTGGCCGTGTTCTTCGGCGAGCGCGAGCAGCGCATCCGCCGATTGCGTGGTCTTGTCATTGGTCACCATGACTTCGACGTTTTCATCACACCTGCGAGCCTACGGGGAGAAACCTGTGAAGTTGGGTCACGCGTAGACTTATCCGCATGCCTCAGCCAGACATGAAGCCACGTAGCCGCGACGTCACCGACGGTATCGAGAAAGCGGCCGCCCGCGGCATGCTTCGGGCCGTCGGAATGGGTGACGAAGACTGGGATAAACCGCAGATCGGCGTCGCGAGTTCGTGGAACGAAATCACCCCGTGCAACCTCAGTCTGGACCGTCTCGCGCAGGCCTCAAAAGAGGGTGTGCACGCCGGTGGCGGTTACCCCTTGCAGTTCGGCACGGTCTCGGTTTCCGATGGCATTTCGATGGGGCACGAGGGGATGCACTTTTCGCTCGTGTCGCGTGAGGTCATCGCCGACTCGGTTGAGGTGGTGATGAACGCCGAGCGTCTCGATGGGTCGGTGCTCCTCGCCGGTTGTGACAAGTCGCTCCCCGGCATGCTCATGGCTGCCGCCCGACTCGACCTCGCGAGTGTCTTTTTGTATGCCGGCACGATTGCACCCGGTTGGGTTCGCCTCTCCGACGGCACCGAAAAGAACGTCACGATCATTGACGCATTCGAAGCGGTCGGTGCGTGCAAGGCCGGCAAGATGAGTGTCGAAGATCTCACGCGCATTGAGAAGGCCATCTGCCCCGGGGAAGGGGCGTGCGGTGGCATGTACACCGCAAACACGATGGCGTCGATCGCCGAGGCACTGGGCATGAGCCTTCCCGGATCGGCTGCTCCGCCGAGCGCCGACCGTCGTCGTGACTACTTCGCCCACCGCTCGGGTGAGGCCGTTGTCAACCTCATCGCCAAGGGCATCACCGCTCGCGACATCATGACCAAGAAGGCATTCGAAAACGCGATTGCGGTGCTCATGGCGTTCGGCGGGTCGACCAACGCCGTGTTGCATTTGCTCGCCATCGCGCATGAGGCCGAGGTGGAGCTCTCCCTCGAAGATTTCAACCGCATCAATGACAAGGTCCCGCACATCGCCGACCTCAAACCCTTCGGTCGCTACGTGATGAACGACGTCGACCGCGTGGGTGGCGTGCCGGTCGTGATGAAGGCGCTGCTCGATGCCGGGCTCATCCACGGAGATGCCCTCACGGTCACCGGTAAGACGGTCGCCGAGAACTTCGCCGACATGCAGATTGATGCAATCGACGGTGACGTGATTCGCACGCTCGACAACCCGTTGCACCACAACGGTGGCATTTCGATTCTGCATGGCAGTCTGGCTCCCGACGGTGCCGTCGTGAAGACCGCCGGTTTCGATCTTGACGTGTTCGAGGGTCCTGCACGCGTCTTCGAACGTGAGCGCGCCGCGATGGATGCCCTGACCGAGGGCACCATCAAGGCCGGAGACGTCATCGTGATTCGGTACGAAGGCCCGAAGGGTGGCCCGGGCATGCGCGAGATGCTTGCCATCACGGCGGCGATCAAGGGAGCGGGCCTCGGCAAAGATGTCCTACTATTGACCGACGGACGATTCTCAGGCGGCACAACCGGACTGTGCATCGGCCACGTAGCACCCGAGGCTGTAGATGGCGGACCCATCTCTCTCGTGCGCGATGGGGATCTGATACGGGTCGATATCGCAGCTCGAACGCTCGACTTACTCGTCGAGGCAAACGAGCTCGAATCCCGCCGACAAGGCTGGGAGCCGCTTCCTCCGCGTTACACGCGCGGTGTACTGGCTAAGTACGCCGCGTTGGTGCACTCCGCTTCGGAGGGAGCGATCACCGGGTAGCAACCCGACTCGTCTCTTTTCGCTCACCACTTTCATTGGAACGTGATTCCCATGGCAACTTCTGCTTCTCCTCTCAAAGCCACCCGCATGACGGGTGCCGAGGCGGTCGTG